>JANXXV010000765.1 GCA_025350445.1 Bryobacteraceae bacterium
TGATCGATACCTGTTTCAGCACCCATCACCTCCAGTTTGCCGAGGACGCCAACCAGACGCTGTGGACCAGCAGCGGCGGAGGCGGCGATGCCGTGGGCTGGCTGAACCGCAAAATGTTCGAAGAAACGCACGACGAACAGAAATCGCAAGGCTGGACCGCGCTCATCCTCGACACCAACGGCAACGGCAGGCGTGACGGGTATGTAGAGCCGAACCAACCCGTTGATCCGGCGAAGGACAAGCGAATCGCCGCTGCCTTCTACGGCGTTACGGTAAGCCCGGCCGACGGCGCCATCTGGGGCTCCGTCCTTGGCTTCCCCGGCTCCATCGTCCGTCTGAATCCGGGCACAAATCCGCCGGCAACCGCTCTCGCGGAGGTCTACGAATTGCCGTACAATAACCCCAAGGCGGCGGTGCAAGGGTTCTCGCCACGCGGGCTGGACATCGATACGAACGGCGTAGTGTGGACACCAACCGCCAGCGGACACTTCGCCAGTTTCGACCGGCGGAAGTGCAAAGGCCCCCTCAACGGGCCAACCGCAACCGGCCAACACTGCCCGGAAGGCTGGACCCTCACCCCATTCCCGGTGCCGCAACTCAAAGGCGTCACCGATTCAGGCAGCGCCGAAGCCAGCTACTACGACTGGGTAGATCAGTTCGACACCCTCGGCCTCGGCAAGAACGTACCCATCGCCACCGGTAACGGCGAGGATGCTTTGATGGCGCTGGTGAATGGCAAATGGGTAACTCTCCGCGTGCCCTATCCCATAGGCTTTTTCGCCAAAGGAATGGACGGACGCATCGACGATCCGAAGGCCGGCTGGAAGGGCAAGGGGCTCTGGTCCACCTACGCCACCCGAACGGCCTTCCACATGGAAGGCGGCAAAGGAACCACCAGCAAGGTGCTGCACTTCCAGCTCCGCCCGGACCCGCTGGCGCACTGAGGTTCCGGCCCCCGCCGGCTTACGGCTGAACCGCCGGCAACGTCGACGAGCCGGACGTATTCAGGCAAGTCGCGTGACCAAATCCACCGGCACTAACCCCGGTACCGCCAAAGGGATTGGGCGTAATGTCGAAGATGATGTTATCGGGGCGTGCCGCATCGCCTGAAACGCCTCCTACTCCGGCCAGATGATCCAGCCCCAGATTCTTCCGCACCCTCCAGGCGATGTTATGGTCGGCGCACGACGTGTCTCCGCTAACCCCTACGCCACCGGTGAGTTTCTTGCCGGGTCCGTATAGCGCGAGTCCTCCGCCGAATACGTTCACGCCGCCAACCCTGTTCCCCACCATGGGGTCGTGAGCCGTTCCGAATTGCGGGGAAGGCCCCTTCTGTGCCACGCCGGTATCCACCGGATTGCTTTCCTGCAAACCGAAGAGGCTGCCGCCGGGCTGCACCGCGGCATACAGGTTCGCGGTCGATAACGACAAGCCGTTGGGCTGCCCCGAGCCACCGCTGTTCGACGAGGAATCCAGGCTGAAGGCATTCGCGGTGTTCGCTTTCTGTGCCGAAATCACACGGCTGCCGGGCCACTGTGCGCCGCGATTGACCCCTGTAAACGCCACGGCGCAAACGATGCCGTCCCGGTCTACTATAGTTCCCCACATCTGGTTATTAAGGCCACTGGTCTCCGCGGCGGTCGCCGCGGACAGAGCCGCCTTGAGCGCGCTCTGGTCAGGAAGATTCTTACAGTCGTTACGGTCACCTTCATCGTCTGCTCTTGCTACACCCATGGTCAAGGCCAAGGCCAAGACTAGAGTGCCTGCCTGGGACCGCGATCGTTTGCTCATGTTGTCTCCTTTTCGGGGCTACGAATTTGGATACTTCCACCCAACAGCAAGAAAGTGTACACCCTGCGGCTGACGATTGCATTGTTCGCGGGTCTAGAAGCTCCTGTCGGAAGGGCGCTTTGCCGGGACCCGGGCTTATGCCGCTGGCGTCTTCAAACCGCCAAATTCGCTGAGGCGTCAATCTGACTGGACCGCACCGCTCACGCCTAGTTCTTCAAGCAAAACGATACAGACGCGGGCCAACTTTATGAATAAGCCCGGCAATCCAATCGAGGTCGGAACTTAGAAGCGCAAAGGCCGCGGTCCGGCGGCGCCAATCGAACGAGGAACCCGGCGGACTTGGCCGCCGGAAGCGAGTCCGTTTTGCGTGAGTTCCTCAAAAGTGCAGGTTTTCCAACGATAGAATAAAACTGGCCGGGCAGCCTGCTCCGTCAGCGCGGGGAACAATGAGCAACAGGTATCTTTTTGCGGGTGGCAAGAAAGGCGCTTGGAAGGTCACCAGCATGAACGCCTATCGCGGGCGCGGTTTGGAGGCGGTAGAAAGAATAGAGGTCGTGAACGGAGGGGCCGCCGAATTACCTTCGGAGGCAACCTGGATCCTCCTGCGCTACGCCGCTGGCTCTCAAGGCTCGCCAGCCGCGTTTGAATCGCCCCGAAGCGACATGCGCCGCTCTCATCCCGATCAAAAAGTCGGCGCGCTGGTGGGATATGCCCCAGGATGAGAGGCGAATGATTTTCGAAGCAACATTACACCCCATCTCGATTGCTCTCGAATATTTGCCCGCGATCGTTCGCCGTCTGATGCATTCCCGCGGTATCGGTCGGTCGTTCGACTTTCTGACCTGGTTTGAGTTCGCACCCAAGCATCAGCTGGCGTTCGACGACCTGGTTTTCAAGCTGAGACAGACGAAAGAATGGAGCTTCGTCGAACGCGGGGTGGATATTCGGCTCGAACATGCGGACGTGGGCTGGCAGTCCATCGGAATCGTCGATCTCGGTCCCACAAATCTTCGATCTGGATTTACCCTGAATTCAGGCAGATACACGAAATAGAAGAGTGCCCGGTCCGCCTGTTGCCAGACGCTTGGTAGAAGTTGAGGAGCTCGCGAGCCAACCAGCCGGGCTTCGATTCGTTCTGCTCAGCAAAAA
>JANXXV010000821.1 GCA_025350445.1 Bryobacteraceae bacterium
TGTTGAATCGTTGTCGAACACCAAACCCGCCGAGACCATCGAGAATACCCTTTCCTCAAACGGCATGGGCACAAATCCGGACACAATTCAAAACGTAGCCCCAGTTCAATTGATGTAAGTTCCTGAAAAGAATGGTGAGCACTACGTCACATGAGCCTATAGCCACGTGATTCTATATCACTGCTGTTATCATTCGCGTATGGCCGCGGTATCGAACGCCAGCGTACCGGAAGTCGTCGACCTTCGCGGGTTGCGCGAGAGGGATCTGGACCTGTTACTCGAAGAAGAGGGTCTCACCTGGCGATCCATCTTCAATTGGGATTCCCGCGCATCGTCCGATCTGGTGCGCCGGTTCGTGAAGATTCAGGCGCTGAACGGATTCGCGTTGATGCAGGGCGGCCGGGTGATCGGCTATTCCTATTACGTTTGCGAAGACCGCAAAGCGCTGATCGGCGACCTGTTTCTGCTGCGCGGGTTCGCCTCGGTGGAGAATGAGGACCTGCTGCTGGGGGCGGTGCTGCAGGCGCTGTTGAACACGCCGTACATGGTTCGCGTGGAGGCACAGCTGCTGATGATGCACGGACCGTTCGAGCGGTCGATGCCCTTCTCGCGCTACCTCAAAGTGCATCCGCGTAACTTCATGATGGCCGATCTGGCGGGCGCCGCCGGACTGCCGGGCGGCAGGGCGATCCACACGCATCTCTTCGAACCCTGGACAGGCCGGCGTCAGGATGAGGCGGCACGGTTGATTGCGGCGGCCTACGAAGGCCACGTGGATTCGAGCATCAACGACCAGTATTGTTCGGTCTCCGGAGCCAGACGCTTTCTATTGAACATTGTTCAGTACCCGGGGTGCGGAAGCTTCTTTGCGCCGGCTTCGAATGTGGCGCTGAACGCTTCCGGTGAGTTGGTGGGCATCTCTTTGGCCAGCCTGGTTTCGGAAGACTCCGGGCACATCACACAGGTCTGCGTATCGCCGGAGGAGCGCGGGACCGGGGCCGGTTACGAGATGCTGCGGCGGTCCTTGACGTCGCTGGCGGCACACGGCTGCATCAAGACCAGCCTCACCGTGACTGCGTCCAACCAGGAGGCGATCCGGCTCTACCAGCGGATGGGGTTCCGGGCGACGCGGCGGTTCGCGGCTTACGTTTGGGAAGGGTTCTGATCGATGGGAAACCACTCCCGGTGGTCGCGCCTGGAACCAGCAACTTGCGCGTCCACTTCACCGTTATGTCTTGCCGCAGGCAAGTGCTTCACTCCTTACAGTCGCGGCTCGGATTGCGTGTCTGAGCCGCGACCGTAAGGGAGTGGTTTTTCAAGGACAGATAGCGTCTGCGCCAGAACGGTGGCTGGATCGGGATCGGTTACTTTCACCACTTCGATGCGGCCTTTGCCGGTGGGGCGCCAACGCTGGAACATCCGTTCCGAGACATAACCGGCAAAGATAGAGATTACCGGAACACCGCACGCGGCGGCTACATGCTGGCCCGCTGAATCGTAGCCGACGTAAAGCTTGCTCTGCGCGATGCGGCTGGCGAAGGGGGCATAGTCACCCTGCCGGCTTTCGATCCGCGGATACCGGGATAAAACATTTTCTACTCTTTTTGTTTCTTCCCCGCCGGCGCCTTTGTCGATCAGGATCTTGCGTCCGCCATCGAGCAGCGCGGCGATCAGACGCTCTTCAAACGGATCCGCGATGCGCTTTTCCTGGTTCTCGCCCACGCCAAGACTGACAGTCACATCGGGGTGATCCTCCACCGGCAGCGGCGCGATGTAGGCGCTGGCGCCTTCCACACCAAAGGTCTCCGCGGCCCATCGCGAGGTGAGCGTGGAGAGCGATTCCGCGCCATCGCCGCCATACGAACGGCTTTCGAAGAAGAGATAGTTCTCTTCCGGACAGACAGAGAGCAGGCCCAGTTGGCTGAGGCGGGAATCGGGATCGATCACCAGCCCATCGGCGAAATAGGGGCTCGCGGACAGCCGTTCGCGGAGCGTCCCGCTTCTTCCGTATGCGAACGGGCAGTGGTGAATGCGCGAATCGGCGGCGAACAGTTCCCAGTTCTTGCGGGGACCAACCAGATGAATCTTCGCGTCCGGGTATCGCTGCTTTACCGCATCGAGGATCACGCTGGTGACGGCGACATCCGCGCCCAGCGTCACACGGGAAAGCACAAAAATGTTTTGGGCTCTCTCCGGCGCAAGGCGCGGCGCACGAATCCATTGATAGCGTTGAATCAAGCTACGAGCCGTTAATTCAGGCCGGACGTAGGCGATCACCTCACTGAATAAATGCGCGTAGGCATCGCAAAGACGGCGCTCGAACAGGTCGCCCAGGCGCTCGACTACTTTCGCGAAAAGCGCCCGGCTGGCCTCGGCAGGCGCGGTGCCGGTTGCCTGTTCCAGAAGCTGCTGGAGCGTTGCGCGGGGCCATGGGCGTCCTGCCAGGCAACACTCCAGAATCTCCGCTGCAAGATCATTGCTGGAAGTATTTTCCAACCAGCAGCTCCAGCTTCTTCAGCGTAGTTTCGGGGACAACCTTGCGATCCGTAATCAGCGCGTGGGCCAGCGCGGAGCCGCACTTGCAGGTTCGCTCGGCGGGCATGTTGCTCACCGCGGCGGTGACCACCTTGGCCGCGTTCTCCGCATTCTTGACAAGG
>JANXXV010000822.1 GCA_025350445.1 Bryobacteraceae bacterium
AGCCGGAGCCGGCTACCGCGAGATACCCGCTAGTGAGAAAGCCGAGCAGTGAGAACTCGAAAAAGCGTTCTACACGGTCCATACTCCAATTCTAGCGGGAGGTACGGCAGTCTAGACGACCACCAACTCCGGTTCGGCTACTCTGACCTTCTCAGGAAGCGGGTTAAACTTCACCGAGACCAGTTTCGAGACGCCCTGTTCCTGCATGGTTACGCCATACAGCGCCTGCGCCGACTCCATGGTCCGCTTGGCATGCGTGATGACTATGAACTGCGTCTGGTGCGACATGTCCTTGATCAGCCGCGTGAGACGCTCAATGTTGGCTTCGTCCAGCGGTGCGTCCACCTCATCCAAAATACAGAACGGACTGGGCGAGTAACGGAAGATGGCCATCAGCAACGCCATGGCCGTAAGGGCGCGCTCGCCGCCGGAAAGCAGCAGCACGCTCTGCAGCTTCTTGCCCGGAGGCGAGGCCACAATATCGATACCGGATTCAGAGAGATTGGATTCATCGTTCAAGCGCATTTCGCCGACGCCACCGCCGAACAATGTTTTAAACATTTCACGGAAATGTCCGTTGATGATTTCGAAAGCTTCGGCGAAGCGTTTACGCGATTCGGCATCGATTTCGTGGATCGCTTTCTCGGTATCGCGAATCGAGTCCAGCAGATCCTGGCGTTGCGCATTCAGGAAGTCGTACCGTTGTTGCGCTTCTTCAAATTCCTGCAGCGCTTGCGTGTTCACCGGGCCCAGCGCTTCAATCCGCGTCCGCACTTCCTGGTAGCGCTGCTCGGCTTCAGCCAGGCCCACCTCATCCAACACAGTTTCTTCCAACCGCGCCATCTCATCCAGGCTGGCGTTCAGCTCTTTGCGGCAAGTCTCATCCAGATATTTCAGCTCAGACTGGCGCTTCACCAATTCCAGTTCCACCAGCGAGCGTTTTTCGCCCGCCGCCTGTACTTCCAAACGGAACTGCCGCAGCAAATTCCCGGCAGCTTGAAGCGCACCTCGAAGCCCCGCTTCCTGCGCCGCCATTTCCGCCACAGTCGATTCACTCAGTGCAATTTGCTCCGCCAGCGTGGATGCCCGCGCATCCAATTCAATGTTGTCGGACAGCAGCCGCGCCTTCTCTACACCCAGCCGCTCCATATCACGGGTAAGTTCCTGTCGCCGATGCGCCACATCGCGAACCTGATTTTCCACGCGCATCCGTGCGGCTTGTTCAGACCGGCGGCGTTCTTCAAACCCGGCGAGATCCACACGCAACGCGGCATGTTCTTCGCCGATACGAACGGATTCCTGACGGAATTCTTCCAGCGATGCCCTGGCGCCGGCCAGCGTGTGTTCCTGCTCCGCGCGACCGCTCTCTTTGGCTGCGACCGCCTGCCCGGTCTCTTCGCGCTTGGCCCGCGAACGCTCATTTTCCTGTGTGAGCCGCTGCAGTTCCAGCCGCGCTACCGACAACCGCGAGTTGGCGCGGGAAAACTCTTCGCTCATTTTCCGCATTTCGTGGTCGATGGCAAGCGCGTCCTTCTCCTGAGTCTGCTGCATGCCGCGGAGCCTTTCCATGTCTTCGGTAAGACGCGCGATGTCGTCTTCCAGGTCCCCTAGCAGGGACTGCGTGCGGTCGAACTCGCTCTGAGTGGTCTGCAGCTGCGCGGTGATCTCACGCAGTTCCCGCTTCAGCGCCAGCGGACCACTGCCTGTCTTCTTACCGCCGCTGACGGCATGTCCGTGGTAGCAGATACCATCTGGAAGCAGGAAGTAGATGTCCGGATACTGCAACGCCAGCCGCTGCGCCGCGGTGCGATTCTCAGCCAGGAAGCAGCGCGCCAGGCGCGGCAGCAATTCCGCCGGTGCATTTGTCAGCCCGTTGGTTAGCCGCAGCACACTGCTCAACCGGCCAATGATTCCCGTCTCGGGACCTAGCACCGGCTCCGGCAGCGGCCCGTTCGGAATTTTCCCGTCGCCGCTAGGATGGACCAGAAACGTAGCGCGGCCATCCATGTCGCCCCGCATTAGATCGATGCCGCGATCCGCCTGGCTCCAGTCCTTCACTACCACGTATTCCAGTTCTTCGCGCAGAAACTCTTCGGTAGCTTTTTCGTAAGCGGTATCCACTTCGACGAAATCCGCCAGCACGCCGGCCGGCTTCAAATCCTGCGCCTGCCCGCGCTCCACCGCCGTAAACAGACGCTTCACAGCCTCGGTGGTGTAGGCGCGGTGCGAAATAATTTCTCCCAACGAATCCTTGCGCGCCTTCAATCGCGAGGTGGCGTTGCGAAGCTCATCCAGCTTCCGGCGGCTCTCCGCTGCCTTGGTCTTTCGAGTTGCCAGATCCTCATCCACGTTGCGGCGCTGCCCGGCGATGGATTGCAACTCCATCTGGCGCGCGCTCATCCGCGTGGAAAGTTCGGACTTCACGTTCTCCAGGCGCTCCAGGTCCGCCCCGGCGCCTTCCGCTTCCTTCCGCGAGCGCGCCATGTCGCGCTCGATACCCACCAGGTATTGGTCTATCTGCGCCAACTGATTCTTTAGCGACGAAGCCTCGCCCAGCAGCTGCAGCACCTGCTGGCGGGAAGTCTCCATTAGCCGTTCCCGGTCGTGCAGCATTCCCTGCAAAGTTTCGCGCTCTTCATTCTTGGCCGTCAGAGCGGCGCGCGCCGTTTCGGTCTGCTGTTCCAGATCCACCAGCTTCTGCGAATGCGCGTCCAGTTCCAGTTGTTGTTGAACGAAGCGCTTTTCCAGTTGCAGAGATTCTGTTCCGCCATTGCCGAGCCGCTGCTCAATCGAGCCGATCTGGCTGGCCTGCGTCTGCAGCTTGCCGCGGGTGCGTTCGGCCTCCACGCGGTGTTCGGAAAGCTGCTTACGCGCCTCTGTCAGCAAGGCTTCCACGCTGTAGCACTGCGCTTGGAACCGCGCCTGCTCTTTCTCTTTCTCTCCAACCTCTTCGGTGAATTTCTGCAGCTCACTGGTGGCCACGTTGAGATCGAGCGCCGTCTTGACGGCCTCTCGCTCCACCATGCGGAAACGCCCGGTGAGAGCGCGGCGCAACTGCTCCACCATCTCAGTCTTCAGTTCGTCGTAGCGCTTCGCCTTTGCGGCCTGGCGCTTCAGCGAGTTCACCTGCCGGCTGACTTCTTCCAAAATGTCGAAAACGCGGGTCAGGTTCTGCTTCGCGCCTTCCAGCTTTGCTTCGGCCAAACGCTTCTTCGTCTTGAAGCGGGTGACGCCGGCGGCTTCTTCAATCACTGCACGGCGGTCCTGCGGTTTCGTACTCAGAATCTGACCGATGCGGCCCTGCTCAATGATGGCGTAGCTCTCAGGTCCAAGGCCGGAGCCCATGAAAATGTCCTGAATATCCCGAAGCCGCGCGGTGCGGCCATTGATCAGGTATTCGCTCTCGCCGGAGCGGTACAGGCGGCGGGTGATGGTGATTTCCTGGGGCTTTGTTTCGCCATCGGGCGTAATCTTTGACGGGAATTCCGCGTTGACGGACGGGTCAGCCATGGTGATGGTGACCGACGCCATGCCAAGCGGCTTGCGTTCGCGGGTACCGGCGAAAATCACATCTTCCATGCGGCTGCCGCGCAGGCTCTTGGCCGATTGCTCGCCCAGAACCCAACTGATGGCATCGCTCAGGTTAGACTTGCCGCATCCGTTCGGACCCACCACGGCGGCGATGCCGGATCCGTGGAACCGCATCTCGGACTTATCGCAGAATGACTTGAAACCTTGGATTTCAACGCGCTTGAGTTTCAGCAACTTGGGCAAGCCCCTTAAACAATAGAAATTGAGAGGGCTCGAAGGCCCTCCACTCGGGGGATATTTAGATCTTAAGCTGGTTTTGCGGAAAAGTAAAGAGACAAGACCACTAAATTCAGTAGGGACATGATTCCAGGCCACAATATGCAGGGGTCGGGTGGTGAGTGTAAACTGGAACCGAGATGAACTGGGCCATCCGGAAAATCCACATCTACGCTGGACTGCTTACGTTTGCCCAACTGATGGTCTACGGCATCGCGGGTGTTGTGGCCGCGCTATATCCAGGCGGCGAACGCCCCAAAGCGGCGCAATCCATTCGCTACTTGCCTTTCGCAGTGCCCCCTTCCTCAACAGATAAAGAGGTGGCTGCTTTAGTATACCGGACGCTGAATCTACCCATGGCCAGACCCGTGCCCGACTGGTATCTTAGGCACACCGCCGACAATCACCTGCTGCTGGACTTTTACAATATCAACGGGATCCGCCGTGTGGTGGTGCTCGAAAACGAGGGCCGCCTGCGCCTGGAGGAAATCCACAACAGCGTCTGGCTCTTTCTGGAGGACATTCACGCGGCGACGCCCGGCGATGACGGCGCGCCGCGGTTAGTGCACCTCTGGGCCTGGTGGAACGAACTAGCCATGTGGACTCTGCTCAGCTTCTGCGTCTCCGGACTGTGGCTATGGCTCGCCTCGCGTCCACGATATGCGTGGGCTTGGGTTTTGCTGGCGGGCGGAACCGGCTCCATCGCGGTCCTTTGGAGAGTGTTCCGATGATTGCGTACCCGTCCCTGCGCACCTTCCACCTCTTGTGCGGTGTATTCGCCGCGCCGGCCTTGCTGATGTACAGCATGAGCGCGGTGCAGATGGCACATACACATTGGTTCAACACGAAACCGGTGGTCACTGAGATTGAGATGCCGCTGCGCCCCGCGATCATCGACGGACGCCAAATGGCACAGGAGGTAATGGCGAGGCGTGGCATGCGCGGTGAGATCTCCGCAGTGCGGAAGACGCCTGCCGGCTTTGAGGTCCGTGTCACGGTGCCCGGCACGGTGCATGAAATTCGCTATGACGGCGCCAGCGGCCTGGTGCGATTACGCAGCAGCGTGTCCGGCTTTATGGGGATGTTGAATCGTCTTCATCATGCGGCGGGGATGCGCCACGAATACATTCCACTGCGGCTCTGGGGCATTCTTTGCGCCCTCGTTTCGGTGGCCACCCTCGGACTGGGCGCGACGGGAATCTGGATGTGGTGGCTGCGAAAGCAAGAGAGGAAATGGGGGATAATCCTTCTTACGGCGAACCTGCTGTACGCTATCACATTGCTGGTGACGATGCGCGTGGCGGGGCCGTAACGATATGGTGAGCGTACAGATCTTCGGCATTAAGAATTCGCAGGCCACGCGCGCCGCCGAGCGGTTCTTCAAAGAGCGGCGTGTGCCGATTCATTTCGTCGACGTGAAACAGAAGCCCATGGCGCCCGGTGAGATCAAGCGCTTCGTCGAACGGTTCGGCTTAGCCGGATTGATGGACACAGAAGGTACGGCCTACATTGACGCCGGGCTGAAGTACATGAAGCTCTCCGATGCGGCTTTGCTGGAACGGATTGAGCGGGAGCCGAAACTGCTGCGGCTGCCGCTGATTCGCGGCGCGGGCCGGCTCAGCGCGGGTCACGACGAAGAGTCCTGGAAGGCGATGCTGGCGGCTGCTATGCCGAAGCCGTAGAGCCTGCCGACAACGACTGAATGAACTTCGCCATTTCCGGCCAACTCCACTCAATCACCGGGTGATCGTGAAGTTCCTTGGGAACAACGCCGCGTTCCCGCGGGTCTACCTGGACGCCCAGCATAGGGATATCGAACGTTCGGGCGCACTCCAGTTCCCATGCCAGTCCACCGTCGTTGGTGTTCTTGCTGATCAGCACAATGGCGGCTTCGCAGGGATAGATGCGGGTCCGGCACTGTGCCTTCCAGTGCGGAACCCACGGTTGCTTCACCTGCATATGGTCGAATTCCACGGCCAGTTTACCGCTCTTGGCCTGGTCGATCATCCGCAGAAAGAACGCTTCGTCTTTAGGAGCGCAGATCACAAAAACGCGAGTCACAATGTTGGCCTCCGGGCATACTTCAGTCTACTTCAGAACCTTGCGCAGCACCTTTTGAAACTCGGCCGCCTGACGCATGAATCCCAGGTCGGTGGGATGCGAGCCGTCAATAGTGGCCTCGCCATCGTCGCCCAGTAGGTGATCGGCCTTCAGGTAATGCAAATCCGAAACCTTGTCACGCTTGAGCTTAGCGTAAACCGTCTGCATCGCCGCATGGTTTGTCCGATTGCGCTCCCGGCGTGAGGCATTCAGAAAATTGTCGGCGTAGTTCCTGTCTTTCACTAACAGGATCGGCGTCTTGGGATGCGCGGTCCGCAGCGTGGTCACGCATGCCTCGGCCCGCTCGTCGATATCCTTCGCGGTCATGTTGGGCAAGCAATCGAGCACGAATACCGCAGGATCCAGTTCAGCCACAAATTTGGTCACCTCGGGTTCCATCCGGCCATTGCCGGAAAAGCCCAGATTGACGATCTCGCGGTTAAACATCCGGCCCAGAATAGCAGGATGCGTCATGCCGGCGCGCGAGGCCGAGATGCCGTGGGTGATGGACGTGCCATAGAACACTATCGACTTTCGCCCGGCGGGGCGCGCCGGTCCTTTCTCAATCGCGCTTCCTTTCGACACGCCGATTTCAAGCGAAGTGATTCCGTTGCGCAGCGGCAGATAGACCATGTACTCGCGCTGCCCGGCGGGCAGTCCGCTCGCCAGCGCGTCGGTATTATCGGGAAACTGCGTGGGCTTGCCGATGCCCAGCCAATGCCAGCGGCCGGCATCCGTCTTCGCGTAAAGATCGAGGCCGCTCGCCGCGGTGGCGGTGATAGTCGGCGCAGCCAGCGTCTTTCCGGTCAATGCCCAGCGCGCGTGAATCGCGGTGGTGTTCGCGATGAACCGCACCAGCACCCCGGAGGAATCGCGGCTAAGATCCCACACGGCCTGGCGAACCACGTTCTCGGCGCGGGAGGGCAGCCGGTCGTAGGGAGATTTCAAATCGCTGAAACCCAGCCCTTCCACAGTGAACTTCCTGGCGTCATGCCAATCCAGTTCGGGTGGTGCGGCCGGCGTCTGGGCCGGCACCGGAGCTACCAGGGGTGCGCCGCTCAATAAGTACAGGAATCCGCGGCGGTTGATCATGAGTCGCGATTTCACAGCGTATTCCGCGCGGTCAACGCCGCTTGGCGAATTTCCATACAGCCTCTTCCCGTGGGCAGCACCTTGCCCGGATTCAATCGGCAGTCGGGATCGAACAGAGTCTTGAACTTCCCGATCATATCCAGCGTTTCACTCGAGAAAAGATGTCCCATCAGCTCCTTTTTCTCCATGCCGACGCCGTGCTCACCGGTAATGGAACCGCCCACATTAATACAGTAATTCAGGATATCCTCACCCGCATCCTGGGCCTTCTTCAGATCGCCGGGCTTCCTGGCATCGAACAAAATAATCGGATGCATGTTGCCGTCGCCGGCATGGAAAATGTTGCTGATGGTGAGGCCGTACCTGGCGGAAACCTCGCCGATGAAGCGCAGCGTCGCGGCAATCTTGGTGCGCGGCACCACTCCATCCTGCACGTAATAGAACGGGCTTACGCGGCCCACCGCGCCAAAGGCGTTCTTCCTGCCCTTCCATAACAGATCGCGCTCTTCCGCCGTTTTCGCCACGCGAACCTC
>JANXXV010000842.1 GCA_025350445.1 Bryobacteraceae bacterium
CGTTTGCGGAAGAGGCTTTCCGGGGGGATCAGGTTGTCTTGCGGTCTGTGGCCTTTGGCTTGGCGCGCAGTTGCGACAACGGGTAGAAGGTGCCGCGCCAGGTGATGCCGCCGGTCCAGAGAGTGACGGTCATGGAGCGCAGCAGAATGTAGCAGAAGGCGATGATGGCTAGCGGGTAGGTTGGCGCGTAGATTGGGCGCATGCCTACGCCGCGGGCGTTTGCGGAGTACAGGATCAGAATCGTAGCGACGATCAGGGCGTTGAGTACTTGCAGCCAGCCACGCGTTACGAAGAGCGCGGCGAACGGCCAGACGCCGATCAGAATTTGAGCGGCTGAGCCGCCGATGGCGAGCGCGACGCTGTATTCCACGCTGGCGAACATGTTCTTCATCAGGCCTTGCACCATCTGGCCGAAGGACTCGTACCATTCGACGGATAGCAGGGTGGCGCCGATCGCGAAGTCCTGTTTGTAGCCTTCGTCCTTGAGGAGTTTGCCCAGCTTCATGTCGTCGTCCGGACGCATGGCGATTCGCTGATGGCCGCCGATGGCGCGATAAGCCGCGGTGCGAACCATGTTGAATGCGCCGATGCCGACGTGTCTTGCGCTCTTGGGATGTTTGGCCTTCCAGGGTTGGACGTACATGTTGAAGATGAGAGCGAAGGCGCCGAGGAAGGCATTGAGCACAAAGCCGTTCATGACCAGGCGCGGCGGGATGGCGAGGTGATCGAGGCCGTGGTCCGCGGCGTAGTGCACGGCGCGGCTTAAGACGGATGGTTCCAATACGATGTCGGCATCGGTGAAGATTAGAAATGAGCCCGATGCAAGGGCCGCGCCTTGATGCAGCGCGTGGTTTTTCCCCAGCCAGGCCGGTGGTAATTGTTGAATAGTGATGATCTGCAGGCGGGAGTTGGTCTGCGACATGCGATGAAGAATCTCGCCGGTGCGGTCTGTGGAGCGGTCGTTGACGACGATAACTTCGTAGTTGGGATAGTCCTGGTTCAGGATGGAGGTGAGCGCCTGTTCGATGCCGCGTTCTTCGTTGCAGGCGGCGACTATAATGGACACCTTTGGGTTGGCCGCGCCGGCGGGGAGAGGCGGGATATCTTGCAGGTTGACGATGGTGCGGAAGCCAAGGGCCAACTCCACAGCGGCGTAAAGGTAGAACATCAGGGTGCAGGCCGCCGCCAGCAGGAGAAGAGTTTGCATATGCCGATCTTGCCATGGCGGCAAGTGAGAATATAAGGATGACTTGGATTTCGCGGCGGCAGTTCATTGGTTCAGCGGCGCTGATGGCGGCGGCGCGCAAACTGAAAGTAGTTGTGACTGGCGGGCATCCGGGCGACCCTGAATATGGATGCGGCGGGACGGTGGCGCGGTATGTGGATTCGGGGCACGACGTAGTCCTGTTGTATTTGAATCGCGGTGAGAAGGGCTGTCCAGAGCCGGACCCGTCGAAGGGGAGTGCAGTGCGGGTGGCTGAGGCGCGGCGGGCTTGCGAGCTATTGAAGGCGCGGCCTGTGTTTGCGGGGCAATGCGATGGTTTCGCGGTGGTGGATCGGGAGCGGTATGAGGAGTTTCGGGTTTTGCTGGCGGCGGAGAAACCGGATGTTGTGTTCGCGCAGTGGCCGGTAGACGGGCACCGGGATCATCGGGCGATTTCGACGCTGGCTTATGATGCGTGGCTGAAATCGGGAAAGACGTTTGGGTTCTATTACTACGAAGTGTCGGATGGCGA
Source organism: Bryobacteraceae bacterium (assembly GCA_025350445.1). The sequence continues at coordinate 1,737 of JANXXV010000842.1, forward strand.
GGACACGTTGATGTTCGCGCCAACCGACTATGTGGATATTTCGCGGACGGAGGCGCGGAAAAAGGCGGCTTGTTATGCGCATGCATCGCAGGCTCCGGACAAGTTCTACGCGCTGCAGTCGCAAATTACGCGGTTTCGCGGAGTGGAATCCGGGCATGCTCACGCGGAAGCGTTTGTGCGGCATGTGCAGAGCGCGGGGAATCTTCTGCCGTGATAGAGCCGCAGGCTGGTGGAATCAGTATGCGGAGATTTCTTTGAAGCGGAAGGTGGAGTTTTTCGGAACAGGGAGTGTCCGGAAATCCTACGTTTTGCCGGGCAGGAGATCGTCACCATAGGCGACTGCTCTTGCCTGAGGCAAGTTCAGGTTGCCGGTTGGATCGATTGTGAAGGTGACCTGGATTGTGTTGTATTTCCGGTCGCAGTTGTTCCTGATGCTGGCGGTGATGGGCGACAATATTCCTGGTCGACGACAATTACTCCGGCAGCACGAGCGGCTGGTGGAGGAGACCGAGGTGAAGAATTGGCGTGGTGGTGCTGCCTGGTGCCCTGTCCCCTGTAAGAGTTGACGACGGGCTCAAGAGCGCTCGCCGAGGGGCGTGCACGGAGACAAGCTGTTTGCCCCACCTTGCGCCCGGTTGCAGGTTGTAAAGAATTAGCCGGGTCGGCACACTAGCTTTTCGAGGCGACTGGGCGCTTTCGCGGAGGAGGCCGGGAAGATAAATTTCTTCAAGCTACCGCCCGGAATGTAAACAACGGCCAAGAGGGCGGCCAGACCGAAACTCGTTGTCGATTTTTTCAATGGAGACGCCTTCCGGATTGCAATCGATCCGTCGCTGTCGGGTATTGCCGAAGAGTTACGGAAACATCTTTAGAGGGAAGACGTCTTCATAGGGTGGTCAAACTTTCGAGAAAGTTCTGGATGGTTATGGCGGTCTGTTGCCTGGTTGCTCCAGCGCGGGCAGCCGAAGCCGATGCATTGGCAATTTCGGCCGGTATTCAGGCCAAGCACCTGCCGTTCGGCACGGTTCTGGACCCGATCTACGCCTCGCCTTCCAGTTTGCAAATCACGGGTTACACGCGCTGCGGCGACTCGGCGCTGTGGACGGGCGCCTATCTGGCTACTGAAGCATTTCGCTTCAAAGTTACGCAATCGGCGGATGCGCTGAACAACGTAAAGACGGCACTGGCAGGCTTGAAGGCGCTGACCGACGTGACGGGTGACAACCGGCTGGCGCGATGTATGGTGCGCGCGGATTCGCCTTTTGCCGCCGGCATTTCGAGCGAAGAGTCGACGCATAAAATTAATCAGAACCCGCCCTGGATCTGGGTTGGCGATACGTCGCGCGACCAGGTAGTTGGCGCTTTCTTCGGATTGGGCGCCGCCTACGATCTGGTGGAGAACGACGGCGTGAAGAAGGCGGCCGGGGAGTTGGCGACGCGGCTGACCGGCTTCATTTCGCGCCATCAATGGTCGCCTAACGACGATCTTGCGAACACGTTTTTGCTGCGGCCGGAGGAACTGCAGATGTTGTTGCAGGTAACGCGTCATGTGGATCCCGCGAACACCGTCAGCGGGCCTATTTTAGTGCTTCCCGTGAAAACCGGCGTATCGGTGGACGTCCAGAGTCTTGGCTCGTATTTCAAGTTCAATCTGGATTACATCAGTTTCTACAATCTGGTCCGGTTGCAAGACGAGGGAGATAATCGAGGCGCTTATCAGATTGTCCGAGACTATACGGCGGCTCATCAGAATGCATTCTTCAACCTGGTGGACCGCGCGCTGCGGGGCGCCGATTCCGCCCGGGATGCGGAAACGCGCCTGCTGTTGGACCAGTGGCTGCAAAGGCCGAAACGCGACGGTTTTGTAGACGTGACAAAGACCGTGCCGGTGTGTGGCTCCCGTGCCTGCGATCCGGTGCCGGTAGCGTTGCGGACACCCACGGATTTTCTGTGGCAGCGGGATCCGTTTCAACTTTCCGGGGGCGGATCGGGACTGGTTGAAAGCGCAGGGATCGACTACATATTGCCGTACTGGATGGGGCGCTATTACGCGGTGATTCCGGGCGCGGTGCAATCGGCGGCGGCGGTTAGCGGCACAGTGGCGGCGAATTCGCTGGCGTCGCTTTACGTTGTGAATTCCGCGTTCGGCACGGCGCAGGCCAGCTTACAGCCACTGCCTTTGACTTTGGGAGGCGTGGCGCTTATGGTCACCGATGCGGCGGGAACGCAGCGCGGCGCGCCATTGGTTTACGTCTCTCCAAGCCAGATCAATTTTGTGGTTCCCGATGGCACGGTGGCCGGGCCGGCGAAGTTTGTGGCTACCGCCGGGGCGGCGAGTTCGATGGCCACGGGATTTGTTTCATCCGTGACACCGGCACTGTTCAGCACGGACAGGGGCGGCACTGGAGTTGCTGCCGCTACTGCGATTCGTGTACAGGCCGGCAATCCACAGTTGCAGTTCGCTGTGCCCGTTTTTCAATGCGCGGCAGCCGGTTGCGTTACGGTCCCGATTGAATTGGGAATCGACACTCCGGTCTACGTCACGTTTTACGGCACGGGAATTCGGAATCGCACGGCGCTGGCGAATGTGAAGGTGACGATTAAAGGCGTTATCGTGCCGGTGCTTTACGCGGGTCCGTCGCCAGGCTTCAGCGGGCTGGATCAAGTGAATGTGGCGTTGCCGCTTTCATTGCGCGGCAGCGGCCAGTCAGACGTGGTGCTGTCAGTGGACGGCGCAGTTTCGAACACGGTTGTGATTGCCGTGCAATGATGCCGTTAACGTGCGGGCAGAGCCTTGCGCGGGATCTTTAGCGCCATGGAGCCGGCCACTGTAACCACATCGTAGCGGCCCTGATAGCCCACCAGCAGATGGGCGGCCCAGGGTTCCAGAGCATAGTCGGCCACCAGCCAGCGGACCATATCCGTGGTGGCGATTTGCAGGGCGCGGTCAAGCGAACTGGCGAACTCCGGCTGGCTGCCCACGCTTATAATAAAATCCTTCGTTTCCAGACGCGGGTTGTTCAGGTTGGCCTGCTTGCGGATCTCGACGCTGAACTCGACATCCATGCTGGTTTCGACGCCGGTACCGGTGGCTTCACCGTCGCCCTGGATGGCGTGCCCGTCCCCGATGTATAGCAACGCGCCCGGGTGATAGACGGGCAGAATTACACTCGCGCCTTCGGCTACTTCGTTGTAATCCATATTGCCGCCGTAGGCGCCGGAGATGCCGCTGATGGGAGCGAATTCGCTGGGTGCGGCTACGCCAATGCAGCCCAGCATCGGATGGACGGGGAACTCCAGCTTGATGCGTGCGCTTACCGGTTCGCGGAGGCGGACGGTTTGCCTGGCGAGGTCGATATCCCAGGGCACGATATTGGAACGGCCTTCCATCACCAGGTTGTCTTTGTAGCGGGCGGAATAAATGGTTTCGATATAGTCCGGTTGGAGCGCGAAAAGGCCGAGCCGATAGGCAGTGTAGCCCGAGTTGCGGTTGAGGCGAAGCTTGCGGAGAACGACGACAACCGCGTCTCCCGGTTCGGCGCCTTCGATATAAAACGGACCGGTGAGCGGGTTGCCGGAATCGGGATGACGCTTGACGCCTTTTTCGTCGAAGCCGCCGGCGTCGATTGTCTTGGTTCTAACGGTGTCGCCGGGTTTGATGCGCAGCAGCGGCGGGTTTGATCGCCCGAAGTTGCGGTAGTAGACTGTGGGAACTACGTCATGCACTTCGGCGGGCAAAAGCCCCGGCAGGGTGAGAAGAAGGGCCGTGAGGGCGCGCCTTGTGCAGTTCATTGGGCCCACGCCTCGGCCAGGGTTTTCAATTGCGCCAGTCCTTTTTCGAAATCGGTACCGATCATTTTATCCATGTCCATAGCGAGGGAAAATGCTTTTTGCAGGAAGCCTTTGTTGCCGGTCATGCTCCAGTTGACGGCGGTGCCGCTGCCGGCGGGCTTGAAGGTGAACGTTGCAGTGTTGGTCGCGGCGAAGGGCTTGGTGAATTCGAGGTTGATCCCTATGCTGTCGTTTGGCGTGCTATCGGCAATGGTCATGCGTCCGGCGCCGGCGTCTTTGTTACCGGACCAGGTGTAGATAGCGCCTGCTCCGGCGGGTGCGCCTTCATACGTTGTTTTCATGGCGGGATCTATTTTCGCCCACGGCGACCATGCTTCCCACTTGTGGAAATCGTTTACCAGCGCGAACACCGCGGTCGGTGAAGCGGCTATGGTTGCCGAACGGGATACGGTGAACGGCGCGGGCTGTGCACTTATGAACACCGCCAGGCCGGCGGCGATGACCGCGCCGACGATGAGTACCTTCTTGAGCATAAGACAACGCCCCCAGGAATGAGATTATACGCCGATTGGCGGCTGAACCTTTTGGCCGCCACCTCTTTTGGGCGTGATGATGGCGATGCCGCCTACGGTTTCCTGCGTAACATGTCCTTTGATTTGCAGGTCGCGATGGCTCATCAGCCACAATTCCGGAATGATTTCCGCGGTCAGCCTGCCGTGGCAGAAGACGCGGACGGTGGCGCTTTGCGAGACCACGATGCCTACGGCCTGCGTGACCGCACTCATCTTGGCCGCGGCCAGATGGCGCGTTCCCAGACCAAGGTGCATATCGACATTGGAACCGGGAGCGTCCAAGTAGCGGCAGGCGGCGACGAAGATTCCATCCGCGCTAACGACGAAGCCGCCGTCGAGTTGTGCAAGTTCCTTGATAGTGCCGCGGAGATCGGGGTCCGTAATATGGAGCAGTGATGCCGGATGGCCGTAGAGGGGATCGAGGATCAGGGAGCGCGATCTGGCCAGAACCTCTTCGTGATCGCCCAGCATGAACAGAGTGCCGATGCGTCTGCCTTCCCGGCCCTCGCGTGCAATCTGGACGGCGAGCTCGATCAGAGGTTCAAGAACTTCCGGGGCGTATTCGGGAACCTGGCAGACGATGGCGTTGAACATGCCGGATTTAGTTGGAGAAATCAAGCTCAACCTCATCCACGAAGCACCAGCCCCAATCTTCGCCAGGCTCAATGGACCGCATGATGGGGTGGGCGGTGGAATGAAAATGTTTTGTGGCGTGTTTATTTTTCGACGAATCGCAACAGCCAACGTGTCCGCACGCCATGCACAGCCGGAGATGCATCCAATGTTCGCCCAGCTTCAGGCATTCCGCGCAGCCGCGGGTGTGAGGTGTTACGTCCTTGATCTGATCGAGGTGGGTACAGGTCTTCATGCTTGTCCTTCTTTCGGTCTTTGGAATGGAAGCGAGACTTGAAAACGGGTCTGGCCAGGCCGCGAATCCACAGTGACCTGGCCGTGATGGCTGCGCACGATGCGGTAAACCGTGTCGAGGCCCAGCCCGGTTCCCTGGCCGACGCCTTTGGTAGTGAAAAACGGTTCGAAGATACGATTCTTAATATGTTCGGGAATCCCGGGTCCGTTATCGATAAATTCGATCAGCGCGCGGTCCAATTCCTTCGAGGTGCGGATCTTCAGTTCGCCCGTGCCGTTCATGGCGTCGACGGCATTGTCGATCAGATTCGTCCATACCTGATTCAACTCGCTGCCGTGCGCGCAAATACGCGGAATGGATCTATCGAACTCGCGGATGACCTGCACGCCCTTCTTGAGGCGGGACTTCAACATGATGAGAGTGCTCTCGATACCCTGATGAAGATCGATTTCCTGTTCCGGATTTTGGTCCATGTAGGAATACTCTTTGATGGCGCATACCAAGTCCGAAATGCGGCCGGTGCTACTTTCGATTTCGTGTACCAGCTTTTCGGCCGCGATGGCGGCGGCGAACCTTTTCAGTACATCGCCGAGCGTGGCGGCATCGAATTTTGCGGCTATCGCCTCCAGCGCGGGCCGGTCCATCCCGGCTTCCACCAACGGGGACGACAGTTTCCACGCCTCGGTCACGCCCTTGGTTTCCAGCCAGGCGGCGATCTCGTCTTCGTGATCGCTTTGGGTTAGAGAATCGAGCACCGGGATGGTCCGCAACTGGCTGAGGGTGGTGCTTTCCAAGCCGGCGAGATACGACCGCTGCGCGATGGATAAAGTCCGGCAGTCGAGCCTTGCATTGGAGGGCATCTGGAGCCTGGGACGGCTGTGTTTACTTTTGCCATCGTGACGGTTGGGGTGTTGGGGGATGGGGTGGATTTGAGCCGGGTTGACGATAAGACTTACCGCTGACGAGAGGCTGGGCTGGACATGCCAAGTTATCGGCGTTTATTCGCGTGAATCGGCGGCTAGAAATATTGGCCGCCGATTCACGCCGATGCACGCGGATAATGTCGAATGGTCACCCCCTATTGGGCAGACAGGACGCTGCCGCTAACATATTTGTGGAGGACACTGGCGATCAAGCTCTGATCAGGGAGGCCTTCTTCCGCTGCCCGCCGTTTTAGCATTTCGAGGTCGGCCGTGGATAAGCGGATGTTGATGCGCGCGTCTTTCCGCAAGTAACGCTTGGCTGCTTGGACGAGGATCTGCTTCGCCCTTTTCTGGTTTTTGACTGGCTTAAACTCGCCACGCTCGTAGGCGGCGATCAACTCCCTTTCTTCGTCATCATAAAATACGCTATCCGTCATTTGGCCACTCCTGTCGTGCGTTTCCTGGTTGCCTTGCGGCTCGGATATATTGTCTTGAGAACCAGCGTCCTGCCATCCTGAATCACGGGTACGATATACGCGTAGCCTTCTACGCCAACCTCGCACAAAAGCCGGTTCGGGTATTTCTCCCTGTCCGGATGATCAACCACCTTAATAACCTTTCCGCTTTCCATCAGAGCGATGATCTGCTCAAAGCTTATCCCACGCTCCCGCTTGAGCCAGGCATTCTTCTCCGGATCAAACGTGTAGTCATATTCTCCCACTTAGGGCCTGGAACGAAATAACGTTTACAATATAACTGGTCGCGGCAAGATGTCGTAGTTCCATTCTCCGTGGAAGGCGTGCTTGCTCAGCAAGGGTTAGAGTGCCTCCATCTGCTCATCCGAGATTTTGATGCCTGTTGGGTAAACGGCGGAGTCCCGTTCCGCTCTGACCCGCAATCCGGATTTTGTAGTTGTGGCTCCGATCAGGTCGACGATGACCTCGTGACTGGTGAGAGGTTTACCGCGCCAGTTCATGCTGATGTGGGAGAACAGGCGATGTTCAATTTTGTTCCACTTGCTTGTGCCAGGAGGCAGGTGGCAAACCGTGATCGTGAGCCCGGTTTGCTCGGCCAGCCGCTGCAGTTCGACCTTCCACAGCCGTAGCCGGGATCCATTGCTTCCGCCGCCATCGGCGCAGATCAGCAGTTTAGAAGCGTTGGGGTACAAGGCCCGCCCCATCCCTTCCCACCAGCGGCGAATACTTGAGACAGCAAAGCTGGCGGTGTCATGGTCGCGGCCAACCGTGACCCATCCCAAGTTCTTGCCCACATCATATATCCCATGCGGAATTGCCTTGCCTACATCGGTGTTTATAAAATCATAAACGTTGACGGCTTCCGGTTCGCCCTTCGGTTGCCACTCGACACCCCGGTTCAGATACTCACCCACAAGCTCTTTCTTCTTGGTGTCCACGCTGATGACGGGCAACCCCGCAGCCAACAGCACACGCACCTGCTCATTGATGTATTGAAATTGCGCGTCCCGATCTAAGTGGCTTGCTCCTTCCTTGGTCTTGAAATTCCCCTGCAGGCTGTAGCCCAAGCTTGCCAACAACTCGCCTACCACGCGGTGACTGACAGGATGTCCCGATTGCGTCAAGGCTCCGGCCAGTTGGCGCGTGCTCTTGCACGTCCAGCGCAATGGGGACATCGGATCTCCGCGCGTGTCCGGGTCAACTAACCTATCTAACGCCTCCATCAATGTGGGGTCGCTCGTCCGAAGAGGCTTGCGTCCGCCTCCGGCCTTGCGGCTCTGTCCGAGTGGCAGTCCCGGCTTGCGTCCCTTGAGTTCGTCGAGACCCTTGTGAATGACCGGCCGGCTCAAGCCCGCCGCACTGGCGACTCGGGTAATACCGCCATGCCCGAGGGAACGCGCCTCAACAGCCGCCGCGATCCGCCGCTGCTTCTCGTCCAAGTATGGAAACAGACTGGACAATTTCTGTTTCAAACGTTCATCGACATCCATGTCACCATGATGTCATCGATTCGCGTGTTTGTAAATGTTATTTCGTTCCAGTCCCTTAGCTCAGTATATGACAATGTATGCCTATTGTGTCCACATCGAAAAAAGAGGCAGCCGCTGGCGGGCCTGCCTGTTTTGCAGAACAGAATGAAATCGGCTTCGTTTAGAAGCGCAAAGGCCGATTCCGGCGGCGCCAAGCGAAAGTGGAACGCGGCGGACTTAGCCGCCGGAGGCGAGTTTTTGCGCGAGTTCCTCAGAAGTAAAGGCGAAGGCCGAGTTGCAACATGCGCGGGAAGTTGCCCTGCGATGTGATTTGTCCGAACCCGCCGTTTCCCCAGGCCGTGTTCGGGCCGCGGAAGTATGGGGTGTTCATCGCATTGAGTGCTTCGGCGCGGAACTGGGCTTTGAAATTCTCGTGGATGTCGAATGTCTTGAACATCGAGATATCCCAGTTGATCATGCGTGGTCCCTGCAGGGCGATGGTGCGGGAAACGTTGCCGAAGGTGAACGCCGGAGCATCGGTGAAGGCCGCTTTGTTGATCCAGCCATCGATGCGATCACCAATCGAACCACTTACGGCCGGAGAGATGCCTGTTGCGTTTGGACGTTGGCGGGATGTTCCCAGCGAGCCGTTGCCGTTGCTGTTCATATAAATCTGCAGAGGGTAGCCCGACTGCAACGTGGAGACAGTGTTGATGGACCAGCCGCCGAGTGCCAGGTTAGTGGCGTAGTTGGCGCTGCCCATGAAGCGCTTCCCTTTTCCGAAAGGCAGCTCATAGGTGATGGCGTTCGTCCAACGGTGCGGAGCGCTGACGTTCGAAAGCCCCCATTCGCCGCCGAGCGAGTAGACGTCCTGCGGGCCGCTGTTGCCGGCGTTGAGGTTATTGCCCGCGCCGCCGCCCGACATATCGAAGTTCTTCGAGAAGGTTTAGGTGGAAAGCAGCGTGAAGCCCTGTGAGAATGCCTTCTGTACCTTCAGCACAGCCGAATCGTACTTGGCGTGGTTGCGGTCGCTGAAGTTCAAGTTGATCCCTGAGTACTGCGGATACGGCCGCAACAACTGGTTGGCGGCAACCGTCGCGCCGCTGAGAGCACCAGTGCCACCTTTCAGATAGAAGGGGTTCGGCACGGATGCGTTCAATGCCGCGCCGCGGCTGAAGTATTGCGGATCGAGCTGGTTGATGTTCAAACTGGCGGTGGTGAAAGTCAGGTTCGCTGTGCGGGACCCGCTGTACCCAACCGATGCCACGAAGCCGCCGGCGAACTGGCGCTGGATGCCGAGGGAGAACTGCTGGACTCTGGTTGAGTTGGAGTTCGGATCGAAGATCGTGTTCGACTTTCCGAGGCCTGTAAGGGCACCCAAGGTGTTGCCAACAGGCTTGTCCAAACCGTTCGGGAATGGATTCGAGAACTGGATGGCGGGCGTCTTGTTACCGTCGTTCGATACGGACGGCTGCGTGTTTGCGGTGATTCCTTCTGTGTTGAATGGAGAGCCCACCGAGAAGGCCGGCGCCCAGAAAAGGCCCCAACCGCCTCGAATTACGGTCTTAGCGTCCCATTGGTAGGCGACGCCAACGCGCGGAGACCACTTGTTGAGATTCGGATTTCCGGTGGTTTCCTTCTGCCCGTTGACACCGGCGAAGCGCAATACGCCGTTTGTCGCGATACCGGCGGCGGCTCCGATGGGATTTACGGCCGAGGCATCGAAACCGGTTATGAGGTTGTTATTCACTTCCCGCAAGCCGGTTTCACGCTCCCAGCGCAGTCCGAAATTCAAGGTCAGCTTCGAGCTGAGGCGGAAGTCGTCCTGAACGTAGAGCGCGTGGTAATCGACGAATTCAAAGAGCTTCGTCGGGATGTAGCCGGTTGCTGCGGCGGGCGCGCCGAGCAACATATCGGCCATGTCCGCGCCGGACGCGCTGCTGTTGGAATTCGAGTTGGCGCGGGTGAAGCGATTGTCGAAGGTGAACGCTCCGGAGCTGTTGCCTAGATCGATGCCATCGGCATGCAGGCGGCGGAAATCGTAGCCGAACTTGACACTGTGGCGGCCCAGGTATTTCGAAGCATTGGCGCCAAAGTTTTTTGAGTGATGCACGTAATTGAAGTTGTTGTTGGTTCCCAAAGAATAGGCGGACTGCATGGTTACGTTCGGGAATGTTTGGGAAAGAACATCTTTGACGAATGATTTGGAGAAGCCAAGTCCGGCCAGATTGAAGTTCTGGGATTTCTGCGTACCGATATTCGGGAAGCGGTTGAAGCCGTAGCGGAACGTCATAACCCAGGTGCTGGTGGGAGTGAGCGTGGTGTTCACTTGAGTTGTATCCAGTTTGCGGAAGAGATACCACTGGTCGGGCGAAGAGATGGTTGGATACGGGTTTTCGCCGGGTTCCTGCGAATTGTAGTGCAGGTAGCTGAGGCTGGCGCGCCACCAGGAGGTGATCTCCCGATCGAGCTTGCCGAACTGCTGATCGGCTTTCGATGCCAACGGTCCGGCGCCTGCCAGGTTGCTCTTTCCGTAGTATGTGGCGGTCTTAGTGGGAGCCATATAGGTTGTGGCGATATTCTTGCCTACCGTGTCAAGGCGAGCGGAAGGGATTACGTTGCCGGGGAACGGCGAACGGCTGCCGGCTGCCTGCGTGGTCAATGGATCGTAGATGAGCAGCGGAGCGCCGGCGCTGATGAGAGTCTGGGAGAAGTTTCCAACGCGTTCAAGGGCGGTGGGAGTGTACTGCTCGCGGCTGGCGGCCTGCGTGTCGCGGTAGCCTTCAAAACCGATCCAGAAGAATGTCTTGTTCTTGCCGTTGTAAACCTTAGGGATGACTACCGGGCCGCCGAAGGAACCGCCATAGTTGCGGAAGGGCTGGTCGGTAATGCCCTGGCCGTTGCGGTTGTTGAA
>JANXXV010000857.1 GCA_025350445.1 Bryobacteraceae bacterium
AGCCAGACCCGGACTATCGCGGACTGCACCAGCAGTAACTTTCCCCATTGAAGGCCCGATAGTCGATTCTTGAATCGAAGGGTCGTGTGGAAACAAGGTATACCCCGTGAGTGCACCTGGATCGGGATGACGGTTAGCGTCACACCATTCCTTTTGGCGGGCACGGGCTGTCCTAATCGAATGGGCCTTGATGCCGCTCCACTTCAAACGTCAGCGGGGAAAGTATACGATGCTTGATCTTTACCCATGGCCGCCCTTGGAGTATCAACGCCTCCCTGGCGCTCGCGGCGGCGCTGATAGCAGCATCGGCACTGAGCCTGGATGTCCGCGCCAAATCCGCGGTCAGGCGATCGTAGATCACGTTCGCGATTAGCAGTCCGGCTGTAATCATTACGGTCCACTTATTGAAGGTGAGGTGACGATTCTTGTACTTGGCATCGCGCTTCTTCTCTTCTTCCCGCTCTGCTTCTATTTTTCTCAGTCGAGTATTGATGATGAGGGATTCATCAATTGCCGGCACATTATCGCCACGGCCATGTTCTTCGTATCGGGGCAAGCTGTAGTCTACTATTTTCCACTATTGCTCTGGGGATGGCGCCCGGGGCGTCCCTTAGACATTCCTAAGCCTTCCCGCAGCGCTTCGTTCATACGCGTCTGCCAGCCTCTGCCCGTCGCCTTGTATGCTTCCAGAACATCGGGGTCGATGCGAAGCTTGGTCGGGACCTTGGTCGGCGCCTTCTGCGGGCCGCGTTCCCCGCGCTGGCGGGCGGCTAGAGTCTTGAAGACGGCCGGGGGCAGAAACTCCGCTGCCGGTTTCATCTTTCTAAAATCCGCTGCCGTCAGTTCCGGGCTGTCAACGTCATCCCAGTCCTTCTGACTGATGTTGGCGGGTTTTTTACGATTGGGCATGGTATTTCCTTTCTTCGCGTTTGTTGGCTTTCCTGAGGCTGATGATCCGGAGAGTCCTGCGTGAGCGAACGAATATCATCACATTCAGGCGGCCGGCGATATGGCCGATCGCCGTGTAGCGGGTTTCGCCATAGTCTCGGCGGGCGTCAATCCCGATTAGGGCTCCGGTAAATTCGAACGCTTCGGCTAAAGCCAAATCAATGCCATGCTTGGCCATGTTGGCTTTGTTCTTGGCGGGGTCAAACTCAAACCTCACACTTTAATTGTACACCCACTTAAATAGGTTTATCGGGTTTGAACCAGGGTCTTGAGGTCTAGGGTGGTTGTGCTTTCGGCGGGGGCGATCAGGGGCATGGAAATCGAAACGTCGATATTCTTGCAGGTCTTGTCGGTGCAGGCCTGGCCGCGAATGTCGATTTGCACGGGTCCGGCACCGGTGCGGCGGATTTTGGCCGCGAACGTGGCTTGCTGCTCAAAACCCCAACTGTACCAGCGGAGTTCGGGCTTCGAGAAGTCATGCGGCGGTGTCTGATACCAGGGGCCTGCGACCTCCAGCCCGTTTTGAACCTTCAGGATTGTTGGTTGATCGATGCCCAGCGAAGGCTTGCCGGCTCGTTTTTCGGCGGCGCGGTGCTCGTTGTCCATGGCGAAGCTATGCCAGCCAGGTTGAATGGTAGCCTGGACCACCAGGTATTCCCCGTCCAATTTCGCCCGGTAGGTGACGCAAGGCTTGAATTCGTGGAGCACATGGACCGGCGCCGTCCATTCGGCGGCTTGGGAGACCGAGGCAACGGCCAGGGCGATCATCATCTTGAATTTCATCATTTGCGGAAATACATCCTCTGCGTTCTTACAGGAAGTTTCATCCGCTTGCCATCGCGGATCACGTCTACGGTAACAGTATCGCCGGCGGTCTTTCTTAGCTTGATGTACAGGTCCGGCGTATTGGCCAGGTCGTCATGATCCACCCCATCCACGGCGAATACGATGTCGCCTACGGTGAGTTCGTGAACCTTGAGCATCTGCGCGAAGCCGCCGATACGTGTCACTTCGGCGGCGAAGCTACTGGCTGGCAGGTCGTACTTTCGCTTTTCCGTTTCCGTGAGGGGCTTCGATTCGAACTCGGAGCGGGGATCGACGCTTAACTGCCGGAAGCGCAGATCGGTTAGCCACCAGCGTTCGCGGAGAACGATGGGCAGATCCATCGGCTTTCCTGCACGATCCACGGTGATGTTTACTTGGGTGGCGTCGCGCGGAACCTTGTCGTACTGATACTGCAGGTCGCCATAGGTCCACACGGGTGTTCCGTTCACTTTGGCGATTACGTCTCCCGGTTTCATACCGGCGGTCCGCGCCGCATCCTTGGCCTCTTTGACCAGCAAGCCTTTCGGGACATCCAGTTCAATTCCGAGCACGCGTATATCAGGCCAGCGGTACATCTGGGTCACCTTGTCGAGCGTGCCTTTCTGCTCGCGGTCCACCAGATCGAAGTCGCCAATCAGGTGGCATTCGACGCATTGGTTTTTGGCGAAGGTTCGTTCCACCAGCGGCGGAATCTCTTTGGCGAAGCGTGGTTTAGGGCGTTCGGTTTTCGGGAGTTCGCCCTGCTGAAATTTGCGGTGCAACTCCAGCCCCTGCTTAAGAGCCAGCTCGATGCTGTCCAGGTCAAGATAGGTCTCGCCTCCGCGCGCGTCGCGCCCGCCGTAGCGCAGATAGATCTGTTCGTCCGAGTTCAGTACGAAGTAGTAGAGGGTGTTGATCCAGTCCCGGTCAAAGAGGGCGATGTCCACATCGTCCATGCGGGTGACGCGAACGCAGACATACTGGGACAACAGCTTGCCGCGCGGTGAAGATTTCGGTGACAGCACAACCTGTGCGTCAAAAGTGCGCGCCTCCATTCAAGCTTCGCAGCGGTATTCGAGGAAGATGGGTTTCCCGGTGCGCTTGGCTTCTTGAATGGCGTCCTTATAATTGCTCAGCCACTCAACGGTGTCGTCCTCGGCGAGGAGCGGAATCGACAGTCCGAGCGACACGAGTCCCGTAAGCATGGCAAGTCTAAATAAACACACTCTGGTTCTCATGGGTCTGAAGAGTTTAGGCGCGCGCACCATTCTCTAGGTTACCGCGACCCTCTCATCCGTTCATCAGGTTCGTGGCTACGTCAGCCGCGGTGTACTCCGTTTGATTCGGCGCGACGAATCGTCCGATTCCGATCAATGCGTCCCCTGCGGTTACCAGACCTCTTTCCATGTGCTTGCCATTGCGAATTTGTGGATGGCCAATATTAGCCAGCAGCGCATTGCAAACGCATTTCCTCCCAACCGTGGTCTCCAATTTTCCGCCTTTTGAAAGATATGTTGATACCGGCTCGGCGGGGCAGCGGAAATTGATCCCGCCATCGGCGGTTCTGTAAGCCTCGCGCAGATAGCCGGCATCGCAGATGCGAGGTCTGGCCTCATAAGTGGCCTGGTCCGAAATCGAACCTTCGAGTTGCGCGACCTTGAACGGGAAATTCGTGGGAGACGCCAGCGGATCTGTAAAAACCTGGGCCTGGCCGGCAATGACCTTTCCCAGCAGCGCCTGCTTGTAATCGGCCCTCAACCCGGATTCGGCGCAGAACGCAAAAGCGGTCCCTACCTGGACGCCCGCCGCCCCGGCGGCCAATGCTTCGCGCAACCGCTCGGGGCTGCCATATCCTCCGGCCAGCCAGAAGGGCACGCCCAGTTCCCGCAGCTTCTCCACGTCCACTCTGTCGCGTTCTCCGTAGATCGGCTCCCCGGAGCCGCTGAGTTGGAGCTTCCCGCGCGGTGGAGCGTTGTGACCGCCGGCGGAATCCCCCTCAACCACGAACCCGTCCACCTTGCCATTGGCCTTCCTGAGCAAAGTGACGGCGAGAGTGCTAGACGAGACGATGGCGAGAAATGTTGGCCGGGTCAGCTTCGGCAGATCCCGTTCCATGAATTCGCGCGGCAAGAATGTCATCGTGTTGGCGTCGCCATCCTGCGCACCGGTGACATGGAGCGGATAGCTTGCCGGCTGGTGATGGGCGAAGCAATCGAGCACGCCGGGAATCCTCAGGGGTATACCGGCGCCCATGAGGACGTAGTGAACACCAGCGAGCATTGCGCCGTAAATCGAAGGCAGGTGGGGAATCTGGATCTTTTCCAGATAGTTGATGCCGACCGGATTTTGGTGTCCCTCCC
>JANXXV010000874.1 GCA_025350445.1 Bryobacteraceae bacterium
GACTGTAGAAGCAAATGGCAAAACCTCTTCCGCCTTTCAGGTTAACGTGACTGCGGCCCAACCGGGCATCTTCTCTCAAAACCAGACCGGCAAAGGACAAGGCTCTGTGTACAACCAGGACGGGACGCTTAACACACCGTCCAATCCTGCCGCGCGAGGCTCGATTATTTCGCTCTACGGGACAGGAGAAGGCCAGACGGTGCCAGCGGGCGTGGACGGGCTCATCGCTAGTAAAGGATTGCCCGGTCCTGTGCTTCGTCCGACTGTGACCATCGGCAACGTCGAGGCCGACGACGTTCGTTACTATGGCGCTGTGCCAGGCCAAACAGCAGGTCTGTTTCAGATCAACGTGGTGGTGCCCGAAACCGTAGCATCGTCTGCTCAGGCGCCGCTTCAGGTTCAATTTGGCTCGTTCGTGAGCCAGTCAGGCTTGTGGGTTTCTATCCGGTGAGATTCTCATAGTCGCTGATCTTCCGGGTTCGACGGTGAGGCACGCTCAGAAGTCCGTGAAGAGTAAGCGGCGCTCCCATGAAACTGAGCGGGCCCACTGGAGCGCCAACTGCTTTTCGTCGATTTTATTGCGGAGTTCCGAGCCGCAGCGGACCTGATTCTGGCTAAGGGCGACCGTAGGTAGGACAAGGATGCAGGCGAGAAAGGGATATGTCATTTATTGCCTCAGGTTTTTAGAAACTTCGACTACTTCGGTAACGAGTTGTTTGAGTTGGCTGCTCTCTTCCGAACTGGTGGTGGCCTTCACAGTAAGTTGACCAATCTGGCGTTCGAGCGAGTCTAGACTCTGAAACAGCGCGCCGAAATGAGCGTATTGCGCGCTTGTAAGGCTGGAAGCGCAATTCGTACAGCGCCGCTAGATTGTTCCACAAAGGGTCCTTTGCGCAACGTAGTTTTAGCCAGTCTTCGCCCTCTCTTTGAAGGGTTTTGTCTGCCAATAAGCTACAACAGCCGAGTACGGTTCCCACGGTTCGTACCCACGATGCTGCTTCACCACGCCGATAAAATTCTTTAGGATGTCCTGAAACCGAACGAGGACACTTCTGAACGACTCCTCAATCATTTGCCGATCTCCAACATTATTCCGATATGCGGACGCGATTGCCTCGAAGTGGTTCAACAACTCGGTTAAATGGAAGCGCAGCTCCCATTCGGGAGTGTCGCGCTTCGCCGAATAGATTGCTGTTGCATCAGCCTTCGTCAGCTCGGTCGGCGTCCCTCTGCTGTCTAGATCGATAAGGCCGGGCCGGAGCTTTTCGATGGCCTTCCGGTGAGAAGAAGTCTTGTCGTTCCATGTAGCAACCAAGGATGCTGTGTATTGCCGACGATTCCAGTCGTGGTTTGACCGCAGCGTCCAAACTGCAACGAAAACCCCGATCGCCGTAATGATCGGCCCAAAATCTTTAACCACGTAGAGAACGGACGCAACAGAAATAGACATTAGCGATGCACTCCTTCGGATGAGGATACACAATTACAGCAGGACCAGTGTCGTCCTGCCCTGCTTTGTGGCCTCTGTCTCTAAACATGACGTTGGTTGCGCAACAGTCGACGGTACTCAACTCTTTCAAGTTTCTGGACACACATTAGCAACCTCGAATGGCGCGTGACTACGGCCTTCGGCGCACGATGCAAACCTTTGCACACCGGCGATTGTTCCACAATCGCATGACCTTAGCCCGTTTCCCAATCTGGCTGGCTGAATTGGGAGTTCTGGAAGCTGCTGCCCGATCCAGCCCAGCCCTATGACGCTGAGACCCGACGCCCGCCAGAGAGCCAACGAGACAGTATGAAGGGCAAAATGAACAGTCCAGATCCGGCGACCACTGATGCCGGAAAGCCCAACTGATAGTAAAGGCCCCCAAGCTCAATCACACTGAAGAGACCGACGAATGCTGTGATTATACCTGAGTTATGCACACGTCCGGCTGAGCGCGTGAAGCTGAAAACACAGCGAACCATTTGGTGACCCCCGAAACATTGGGGTAAAACAGAGTGTCGGCGGAAGTAGGCGCTTTGTCCGA
>JANXXV010000883.1 GCA_025350445.1 Bryobacteraceae bacterium
CGCCCAGCTTGCCACCGTCACCGCCGCACTGCCGGATTTCGACACCCTGCGTCTGCAAGCCGTGCACCGCATTGCCGTTCTTCTGGGCGAACAACCCGCCGCGCTAACAGATCGGTTGCAAGCCGCCGCACCGCGCCTGACGGTCCCGGCACTGCCCGCCGCCGTCCCCAGTGAATTGTTGAAAGTCCGTCCGGACATCCGCCGCGCCGAATCGCAAATCACCGCCGCCTATGCCAGGTCCGGAACCGCCCGCGCCGATCTCTATCCAAAATTAGTGATCACCGGTCTGGCCGGCCGCCAGTCCACCGATCTTTCCGGCCTCACACTCGGGGCAGGCAACTTCTTCTCCGTCGGACCAGGCGTCTCGCTGCCTATTTTCAATTACGGCCGCATCCGCTCACACATCGCGGTACAGGATGCGCAGCTCGAACAAGCCCTCCGATCGTACGAACAGGACGTCCTCACAGCATTCGAAGAAACTGAAAACGCGTTCGTAACCCGTGACCGCGCGGTCGAGCGCCAGCGCGCGTTAGAAAGCGGAAGCACCGCGGCCAAGCGCAGCGTGGAGCTGGCGCAAGAGCTATACATTCGAGGCCTGGCAGACTTCCTCACCGTATTGGACGCGCAACGCCAGCAATTCCAGATCGACCGCGAACTGGCCGCCTCTAACGCCGCAGTCCTTCGCAGCACAGTGGCCTTACACAAAGCGCTGGGCCAGTAAAGGCCAAGGACGGCGGTCCCCCGGGACCGCGCCGGACGCCCCCGTCCAGCTTGCCGGTAACGCGTCAGCTACCCGGTCACCCTCACCATTCTCCGATGCTAAAATGCCAGCCGCAGGCCAAACCGGAAAACCCGTTCGTCGATTCCCTCCCTGCCCAACCCGCGAACACCGCTCACTTCCATGAAAGAGCTGGACGAAACGTTGCCGTTCGGGGCGGTGAAATGCGGCGTGTTCGTGAAGTTAAACGACTCCGCGCGGAATTGCATGTTGATCCTCTCCGTGATGGAGAAGGACCGAAACAACCCCGCATCCAGGTTAAATGTTCCCGGGCTGTTCAGCAGGTTGAAGCCAGCCGTCCCAAAGCGCACTTGCGTCACTTCCGCGAAGGCGGTGGGATCATAGAACTTCTGCCCCGGACCCGCCCCGCCCAGCTTCGCCACATTCGGCTTCACCAGATCGGCGCGCTGCGTGTTCCCAGGCGCGTTCAGCGATGTTCCCGGCGCACTGATCGAAAACGGCTGGCCGGTGTACATGCTCGCCACTCCGTTAATCTGCCACCCGCCCAGAATCATTGCGCCGAATCCCTGACTGATCCACTTCTTCCCGCGGCCAAAGGGAAACTCGACAATGCCATGGATTTGCAGGTTGTGCGTGCGATCCAGTGTAGTGCGCGCCCAGTTGAGCGCATAATACTCCGGAATCATAATCGCTGGAGATCCGTCGCCATCCTCGTTTCCCGCGATGCCCATGTTCTTTGAAAAGGTGTAGGCGACGCCCACCTGCAGGCCGCGGCTGAAGCGGCGGTCCAGCCGGGTCTGCAGCGAATCGTATTTGTAGGTGCCCAGGCCTGTGATCTCGGCAGTGCGCTGGCCGCGGCCAAATTTCTGAAATAACGGGCGGCTGGCGTTGCCCCCGCCCACTCGCCCCACGTTACGGTCATAGTAGGCCAGCTGCCCCACTGATCGCGTGGCGACATAAGCTGCTTCTCCTACCCATCCACCGCGGAATTGCTTTTGCAAAGCTATGTTCCACGATTGAATATAACCGCGCTTAAAGTTCTTCGGGTCGATGGTGTTGATCGCCACATTCCCATCCACCGGGATGACGCCGTTGCCGAGATCGGGATTGGGAATAAGAGGGATGCCGTCGGCCAGCCGGCTAGCCGGTGCAAAGCCGTTCGGGCTGTTCAGATTGAGGCTTACCAGAACCGGGTAGTTCACGCGCAGAGGGCGCGCCAGATTGTAAGGGTCGTTCGTAATGCCATAACCGGCCCGGAACACCAGGGTATCCGAGACGCGGTAGGCCAGGCCCGCGCGCGGCACAAATCTCTTCTTGCTCATGCTCACGCCACAATCCTTCGGCACCTGCCCCACTCCACACACCAGCATTTGATTTGTGTTGAAGTCATAGCGCTCCACGCCGCGGTCGGCGCGTGTCGGCATTGGGAAGTATTCCCAACGCAGTCCGTAGGAGATGGTGAGCTTGCGGGTGGCCTGCCATTGATCGCGGGCATATAGACTGTACAGCCTTGTGCGCAGGGCGAAGGAATCCGGAATCAATTGGATCTTGCCCAAATTATCGGTCGCCCCCAGCAGAAACGAAGCGAAGGAGTTGTACTCGCTGGTCCGCGGACCACCACGCAACGAAGTTTCTCCCGGGGCGAACCCGAAACCGCCGGAGGCTCCGTAAAATGCGCCAAAGAATTCCGGCTGTGTCTGGTTCAATTGCTGTTCATAGATATCGGTTCCAAACCGGATATTGTGGCGTCCCTTGGTCCAGTTGGCGTTCGCCACGTACTGGTATTGGGGATCGTTCAGCAAATTGGGCTGAAAGGCATTCGGCGCACCCAGCACGGAGAAATTCGCGATATTGAATTGCGGCCAGCCGCCCTCAAACCAGCGCGATCCGTTCGTGCCGGGAAGACCGAGGAAAGTCCGGCCAACCTGCTCATCCAACCGCGGCTGCCGGCTGTCGGCTTCCAGCCGCGTATACCCGAAGTTTGCATCGATCACGAAGTTCGGAGTGATCACGTAAGTCGCCGCCATCGTCAGGCTGGTGCTGTGTCCCGAGCCCACACCGGCCTGCCCGCCGGCAATGGGAACCCCGCCAAGTCCGGGCCCGAAGAACTGACTGTTCTGCGTGTTGAAATGCAAATAACTGTAGCGGCCAAACACCGTGAGCTTTGGGGATATGTTGTAGTTCACCTTCGTATCGATTGTGTGCCGGTCCAGTGTAAAGCGGCCGGCCGCGTAGTAGTTGTTCTGTGAACCGGACCCGGTGGGAGTGGGCCAGAGCGGAAGAATCTTGCGCACCGCATCGGGCATGCGCGATAGCGGAATGATATTGCCGGCGAACGGAGCACGTCCCGAACCGTCAGCCGCGCCGCTGAAGGGGTCGAAAATAGGCCGGTCGGAAGGCGCGCCGCTCAGGTCGCCACCGCGCATCGCCACCGTCGGCACGCTGCCCAGTGAGGACGCAAACCGGTGGTTCAGCGTACCCTCATAGCTGGTGAAGTAGAACAACTTGTCCTTGATTATCGGACCGCCAACCGTGCCGCCAAACTGGTTGTAGACATCCTTCGGTTTGCGTTCTGTCACGGGCAGGAAGAACGGCTTCGCCTTCGTCGCATTGCCGTTGTAGTATTCAAATGCACTGCCGTGCAGCGCGTTGGTACCGCTCTTGATCTGAACGTTAATGGCCGCCCCGCCAGCCAGGCCCTGCTCGGCGTCAAAAGAGTTGGTGACCACATTGACCGTCTCAATCGATTCCAGCGCCGGGACATAGGCGACAAAACTCGGGCGCCACACGTTCGTGCTGGATGCGCCATCGATGCGTGTGTTATTGGACTGCCCGCTAGTGCCGTTGACGCTAAAACCCATCGCCCGCGACGGGTTGCCGGGCACGCTTGCCGATTGATTAGGAGGCGTGAAGCCGGGAATCAGTCCGAAGAGCCCCTGATAGTTGCGCCCCGGCGCCACCGGAATATTCACCAGAGTCTTGGTCGTGATCTCGGCCCGCACCTCGGCCCGGTCCGTTTGCAGCGATGCCACCTCGCCGGAGACAGTCACGCTTTCCGACACCGCACCGATGTCCATCTGTGCGTCCGATCGGGTCACCGTATTGATGCTCACTAGGACCTCCTGCTTTTTGATCGGCCGGAAGCCCGACTTTGAAAACGTCAACGTATAGCTGCCCGCCGCCAGGTTCGCCAGATTGTAGCCTCCCTCGGAGTTCGTCTGAACGGTTCGGGTTTGATTTGTGCTGCTGTTCGCCGCCTGTACCTCCACGTCGGGCAATGCGGCTGCGGACGCATCGCTTACGTTTCCCACTAGCGAGCCGTATAAGACTTGGCCATAGACGTAGTCCACGGGCGACATCAGCAGGGCCACTGCGAGAATCCTGAGTACGTTGAATTTCATGAAAGCTCCTCCCACGGAATCTGATCTTATTAAAGGTTGCAATCGATTGCAATCCTTGTTTTCGCAAATGTTGAAGAAACTTCCATTTACCTGTATACATGATAGAGAGCGATTGCAGGTTTGGGCGGTCTCGCCCGCCAAGGAGAATTCTTGAGCGATTCAACAAGAAGAAAGTTTGCGGCCGGCATCGCCATCAGCGGCGCCGCGGCCATCTGGAACGGAAACGCGGTACTGGGCGCCAATGACCGCGTGCGCGTCGGACTGATCGGCTGTGGCGGAAGGGGCCGCGGACTATGGCGCACTCTTCTGCGCAAGAACATAGCCGAGCCGGTTGCTGTCTGCGACGTCTACGAACCTTTTTTGAACCGCGCGGTCCAGGCAACCCAGGGCAAGGCTACACCATTCAGGGATTTCCGCCGCCTTCTCGACCGTAAAGATATCGACGCGGTAATCATTGCCTCGCCCGATCACTGGCACGCTCTGCATACGGTGATGGCCTGCCGCGCCGGCAAGGACGTTTATGTGGAGAAGCCGTTGTGCCTCATGCCGCACGAAGGGCGGGCGATGGTTGCCGCGGCTAGACGCTACAATCGCATCGTCCAGGTTGGCAGCCAGCAACGTTCCGGGGCGCACTACGCGCATGCGGTTGAGCTGATTCGCGGCGGGGCGATCGGAGCCGTGCATCACATCACCACGCACTGGACGCGCAATATGATGCCTGGCTTCCGGCCCTTGGAGATAGGCCCCGAATTGCCCCCTTCGCTCGACTGGGATATGTGGCTCGGGCCAGCGCCCAAGGTGGCCTTCGACCCTTTCCGCTGCATCTACAACTATCGCTGGTTCCGCAGCTACTCCGGCGGGCAGATGATGAACTGGGGAGCGCATAGCCTTGATATCGCGCGCTGGGCGCTGGGCGCGAAGGCACCCGCCGCCGTGGCCTCATTTGGCGGCCGCTTCGCCTTGAACGACGGCGGGGAAACTCCGGACGTGCAACAAACCATGTACTCGTTCCCCAAGTGCGTGGTGAGCTGGGTCAGCCGCGAGATCAGCGCCGGCAACACCACCCTCCTCGATTTTCACGGCACGCAAGGCACTATGACTTTGACTCGTGAGGGTTTCGCTGTGGCGCCGGAAATTTGGACCGGAGCCGGCCGCGCCGGCAAAGAGCCCGCCATGAAACCATTGCAGGAATCCAGCGGCGATTTAGACAGCCGTCACATCGACAACTTCCTCGACTGTGTCAAATCCAGGCAGCGGCCCAATGCCGATGTCGAGGAAGGACACCGGACTGCTGTGATGTGTCAACTGGGCAACGCCGCCATGCGCACCGGAAGGGTACTTCGATGGGATTCCGAAGCCGAGGTGGTGATTGGCGATGCGGAAGCAAATACGGTGTTGCATTGGGAATATCGAAAACCATGGACGCTCGAAGAGGTCTAGGCGGCGATGCCCACAAGACCTGAACTGTTAGATTGGATAGAATGCCAGTCACACTGAAAGATATCGCCCGCGTGGCTGGCGTGAACGCATCCACCGCCTCGCGCTGTCTCAGTGGTTTTCGAGGCGTCAACGAAGTCACCCGGCAAACCGTCTTGCGTGTGGCGGCGGAGATGAACTACCGCCTCAACCGCGTCGCGCGGGGATTGGTGACCGGCCGTTCCCATACCATCGCGCTGCTCATCAGCGATATCCGCAACCCTTTCTTTGCCGAGGTCGCGCGCGGCGCCGAGGATGCCGCCAATGCCGCGGGCTGCGACCTCATTCTCTGCAACAGCGACTTCGACGCCGGCAAGCAGATGAGCTACTTGAATTCCCTGAGCGAAAAGCGCGTCGATGGCATCCTGATGAATTCGGTTGCCTCGCTGCGCCGCGCCCAACTGAAGGAGCTCTCGGATATCCGCGTACCGATTGTCTTGCTCAACAAGCCCGCCATCCGCACGGGGTTTTCCACCGTTTGCGCCGACAACTACGAAGGTGGACGATTGGCCGGCGGCCATCTGGCGCAACTCGGCCACAGGAATATCGCTCACATCACCGGCCCGAAGCATCACGGAAACCTCACCGAGCGCGCGCGAGGATTCCTTTCGGCCCTAAAGTCCGCGCGCATACCCGCGCCGCTGTTGTTCTCTGGTCAGAACAGCTTCTCGGGCGGGTATGAACTGGCGCGCACGGTCTTCGAAAAGCATCCGCAGGTGACAGCAATTTTCGCGGCCAATGACGCAATGGCCTTTGGGGTGGGGCGAGCGGCGGCGGAGATGAACCTGAAGATCCCGCGGGATGTATCCTTGGTTGGTTTTGACGACGTCGACCTGGCGCAGGTCGTCAATCCACCGCTAACCACCATTCATGCGCCCAAGTACGAGATTGGCCAAGTGGCCGTGGAGACCCTCTTGAAGCTGGTGTCGCAAGGTGCGGGGCGGCCGCCGGAACAGCGGATGCTAGGGGTCGAATTGGTGATCCGCAAATCCTCCGCCAAACCCCGCCGCCTTTCCCCCCACCAAGTATCATAGGAAGTTCACCTCCTATGGACCTCAAGAAACTAACCACCGCCCTCCTATTGCACGTAGCGCAGCAACTTTCCGTGCCGCTGAAAGGCCTCATCGCCACCATTGAACTTCTCGACGAAGGCGCAACCGTTCCCTTCATTGCGCTCTACCGCAAGGAAGCCACAGGCAACCTGGATGAAGTGCAGATCCGCGACATCGAAGAGAAGCTAGCCTACTTCCGCGAACTGGAAGAACGCCGCGAAACCGTTCTCAATTCCATTAATGAACAGGGCAAGCTAACCCCGGAGTTCAAGGCCAAAATCGAAGCTACTCTAGAAAAGAACGAGCTCGAAGACCTTTACCTGCCCTACAAGCCCAAGCGCCGCACCAAGGCCTCTATTGCGCGCGAGAAAGGTCTCGAACCGTTAGCCCAATACCTCTGGAACCAGCAACCCGCTGACACATCGCTAGCCGAATACGCTCAGTCCTTCATCAACGAAGCGCTGTCAGTCCCCACCGCCGAAGAAGCCCTAACCGGAGCCCGTCACATCATAGCCGAGTGGATCAGTGAGAACGCCGAATTCCGCAAGGTGCTCCGCCAGATGATGATGGAAAACGGCCTGGTAGTCAGCAAAGGCATCGAAGGCGTTCCGGACCCCGAAGGCAAATACAAACTCTACCTCCACTTCAGCGAACCGGCTTCGAAAATCCCTTCGCACCGCATGCTTGCCGTTCGCCGCGGCGCCAAGGAAGGCATCCTCAGCTTCGAAATCGAACTCGATTCCATTACCCCGGTAACGTACCTCAAGAACAAAGTGATTCGCGAATACGGTGACTGGGCGCCGCATCTGGAACAAGCCATCGAGGACTGCTATGAGCGCCTGCTGAACCCCTCCATCCAGACCGAAGTCCGGCTCGAACTCAAAGACCGTTCCGACGAAGAAGCCATTCGCGTGTTCCGCGAAAACATTGAGAACCTGCTGCTGGCCCCTCCAGCCGGCATGTTGAACGTGCTGGCAGTCGACCCCGGCATCCGCACCGGCTGCAAGATCGCTGTCGTGGACGATACCGGCAAGTTCCTGGAACACACCGTAATCTATCCGCTGGAACCAAAGAACGACCTGCTCGGATCCGTGAAAACCCTAAGCGGCCTGATCTCGAAATACAAAGTACAGGCCATCTCCATCGGCAATGGAACCGGCTCGCGCGAGGTGGCCGCTTTCATTCAGGACTTCCTGCGCCAGGCCGGCCTCACCCACGTCCTCAGCGTAGTAGTCAATGAATCCGGGGCTTCCGTCTACTCCGCCTCGGATATAGCCAGGCAGGAATTCCCGGAGCTCGACCTCACAGTCCGCGGCGCCATCTCCATCGGCCGCCGTTTGCAAGACCCTCTGGCCGAGCTGGTCAAGATAGATCCGAAGTCCATCGGCGTGGGCCAGTATCAACACGACGTGGATCAGCGAAAGCTGATGAAGGGCCTCGAAAGCACAGTAGAATCCTGCGTCAATCGGGTTGGCGTAGACCTCAATACGGCATCGTTCGCATTGCTCCGCTACGTAGCCGGCATCAACGAACGCACCGCGCAAAAGATAGTGGAATACCGCAACGAACACGGGCGCTTCCGCTCTCGAGTCCAACTCACGGCCATCCCCGGCTTCGGCCCGAAAACCTTCGAGCAGGCCGCCGGCTTCCTGCGCATCCGCGACGGCGAAAACATTCTGGACATGACCGCCGTCCATCCCGAGTCATACCCGGTAGTGGCGAAGATAGCCGAATCGCTGGCCCTAACAATCCCCGAGTTGATCGCCAAGCCCGACCTCGTCGAGCGCGTGAAACTGGAAGGCTTCCAGACGGAGAAAGTAGGCATCTACACCCTCACCGACATCCGGGAAGAACTACGCAAACCCGGCCGCGACCCGCGACAGAAATTCACCGTAGCCCAACTGCGCGACGACGTGAAAACCATAGCCGACCTAACTCCCGGCATGATCCTTGAAGGCACGGTAACCAACGTAACCGCCTTCGGAGCTTTCGTCGATATCGGCGTACACCAGGACGGCCTGGTCCACGTAAGCGAACTCTCAAACCGCTACATCAAAGACCCCGGCGAAGCCGTCAAAGCCGGACAGATCGTCAAAGTGAAAGTGCTCTCCGCCGACGCTAAAATGAAGCGCATCGCCCTCTCCATCAAGCAACTGGAAGTCCGCACCGCGCCACCGCAAAGACCAAAGAAAGAAGCACCGAAAAAGCCCAGCATGGAAGAACAAATATCCCAACTGCAAAATCGCTTCCGCACCAGACGACCATGAAATGGATCTCTCT
The DNA here is from genome assembly GCA_025350445.1 of Bryobacteraceae bacterium. The sequence continues at coordinate 8,949 of JANXXV010000883.1, forward strand.
TTCACTTCCAACCGGAATAACGCTACGAACAGGCCGAACACTCCAAACCCCTTGGTGGGGCGGGCGCCCTCGCCGGCGCGGAGGCCCCTGCCTCCGCTGCCGGGAGCGGGACGAATGCATCGGAAACCCGCCAACGAATAGCCTCAGTCAAACGGATACCCTCTAACCATGAAATGGATCGCAGCAACTCTAACCGCGGCAACCCTCTTCGCGCAAACCCAATCCCAATACGCGCCCCCGCCCGCAACCTTCGTCCCAACCCCGGCACAACGCGGCCAGATCGAAGTGCGAATCCGCGTCATCAATTCCACCGATCCGGACATCCAGATTTACCGCAAAGCGGGCGAATGGATTCTCCGCCACCCGGAAGAATTCTACACACCCGCCTATTACACCTACACCCTGCAAGTCCTCGACGAAGGCATCTTCCGTAGCAAAATGGCCGAGAAGCACGAGAAGCCCTGGACCACGGAAAAAGGCCGCGTCAACCGCGCCTACCGCTCCCGAGTTGACGGCAGCGTCCAACCCTACACCGTAACCATCCCCGAATCCTACAACGCGGCCAAACCCGTCCGCCTGGACGTAGTGCTCCACGGCCGCGCCTCCACCATGAACGAAGTCAGCTTCCTGGCCCCGAAAAAAGCCAGCTTCACCGGCGATTACATTCAACTCGAAGTCTATGGCCGCACCAACAACGCCTACCGCTGGGCCGGAGAAACGGACGTTTTCGAAGCCCTGGAATCTGTCCGCGCCAACTACAACATCAATTCCAAACAGATTGTCCTCCGCGGCTTCTCAATGGGCGGCGCAGGCGCCTGGCACATCGGCCTGCACCACCCGGACCGCTGGGCCGCCGTGGAAGCCGGCGCCGGCTTCACCGAGACCATCCGCTACGCCAAGATCAACGATGCCCCACCCTACCAGCTAAGCACCATGCACATCTACGACGCCGTGGATTACGCTCTCAACGCCTTCAACG
>JANXXV010000912.1 GCA_025350445.1 Bryobacteraceae bacterium
TCTGCACCGCCCGCGCTTTTGCAATGCAAAGCGTGGTGGGTAACTTCTCAGAGTTTCTTCTGGTGCCTAGCATCTGTGAGGAGGGCTATCGCAGGCTTACCGATCTCGGCATCACCGTCTATGCCGGGCATCTTCACTCAAAAGCCGAACGCCCGCTTCATTTGAATTCGCATTTGCTGCATGGCGAAGCTAGAGAAAGGCTTCTCGCCATCTGCAAGGACGTTAGACCAAAGATGAGCCTCGGCTATGAAAACATGGCGACGATGGTTGTGCTGTATCGCAACGCGCCGAACAGTATTCCGGCGATTTTGCGCGGTAGCGATAAGCAAGCACCTTTCTACGGCCTTTTCCCAAGATTTCAAGACCTTCCGATTCGCAAAGTGGGATAGAGAACGGTTGGTTTTCTGATTAGTGGAGCCACAGAATCTTTGGAATCGCTGCACCCTTCCGAAAGGTTGGCGGGAAGGTTAGGTCGACTTTGGCCGGGGAGGCGTCGGTCAGATCATGGAGGCTCAGCGCAGACTGGTGGCTGAAGACCCCAAATGAAGTATCGACCCTGCTCGCGGGTGAGATAGTACATGTCTCGCTGATCCTGGGCGCCGCCTATCTGGCCGGTCTCACTGTCGGGATCTGGAAAAGCCAGGAAGAACTGGAGAGCTTTTGGAAGAGCGAACGCGTGTTTGAACCGCGCATGAATGAAGATCAACGGCACACTCTGTATGCGGATTGGAAGAAGGCGGTGGCGCGTTCCCGAGCGTAAGGGCTGGTAGTGGGTCAGTTTGATCCCTACCTCGGATGATCGCCTGGGTGCCCCGTACCTGCTCCGCGCCCATTTCAGGAAGCTGGATGAGCGGGTGGATCAAAACAAGTGGAGCAGAACGGGAAGTAAGCTTACCGCGCCTGCCCCCAAGATTACCCAAATGGTCTCGACCGGGGTGAAAATGAGGAGAACCATGCTGATGCCGGCGATGGCGTAAGAGAAGCCGTTATGCAAGGCATCCGCGCCAAGAGGTAGTGTGGCCGATAGACTGATACCGGCGCTGGCGAGCACGACAGCTCGCAAAACGCTTTTGACTCTGGGATGATCGGCTTTACGGCTGGCAAAGTTGAGCATCGGAATCACCAACAGCGCCGGTGTCACAAGTGCCAGCCAAGCTGCCACCGCGCCGGTGAATCCGCCCGCATAATACCCGACGCTCACTATGTACAGGCCCTTGGGTCCCGGCGTAGTTCGCCCGATAACGAGGGCGGTATTCAACTGCCGGTCATTCAGCAGGTGGCGCTTGACCACGAAATCATCTCGCAAGATAGGCAGTGACGCGAGGCCGCTGAAAGAGCTGAGCGTGGCCTTCAGCAGCAAAAGATACAAGATCAGCCAGTTCACGATTCAGCCTTGCCCTGCCAGAAGAACCCGGCGACTCCCGCGAGAAGCAGCACCAGAACCGGAGACAGACCAACGAATAGAGAAAGAACGATGCTTCCGCTGACAATCACAACGCTCCCCATCCAGCGATCACGTGTGATGTACGGGCCGGCGATCAACCAGAAGCTTGCCAGAAGAATTCCAACAGACGACGCGAGCGCTCCATTAATCGCGATTTGAATCAAGCGCTGAGAACTCCACGCATCGAAGCCTTTTGTTAGGAGAGCGACTAGCGCGCAACTGGGAATCGATGCGGCCAACAAAGCGGCCAACGCTCCGCGCCAACGACGTAACAGCCAGGCAGTCGCGGTACAAAATGCCAGGAGATTGGTTCCCGGAGTGACTCGCGCCAGCGCGTAGCACAATGCGAATTGGGCAGTGTCGATCCACCCGCGCACCGTGACTAACTCGCGTTGCAAAGCGGCCACCGTGGCGCCGCCGCCTCCGAACGTGAAGTTTCCGATCCGCAGGTACACGCCGATCAACTCGACGAGCCGGGGCGGGCGAACTGCGGCTTTCGGAGTCATCTCTTGCCCACGGCACGTTCCAGGTCCGCAAGGGCAACGTAGTAATCGCGCTGAGCGCCAGCGTAGGCTGTCTGCGCGTCGATCAGAATCCGTTGCTGGTTCACCACATCGAGCAGGCGCAGTTCACCAAGCTGATACGCCAGGCGGATGATCTGAAAACTCTCCTGGTTCTGTCCCACAACTCCGGATCGCAGCACGTCAAGCGTCTTCCTGGCCGCTTGATAGTTACGGTATGCGATGGCCACATCGCGCCGAACTGCCAATTCCGCGCTTTCGCGCTGTGCCTTGGCCTGGCTTCGTTGAGAGACGCTCTCCGCAATGGCCCCTTGCTGCCGGTTGAACAAAGGCAAAGGAATCGAGACTCCAAAACTAACGGACCGGTCCTTCTCGATATATCGAGCGCCAGGCGCCGGGAGATCCTCCAGCACAAGCTTGTCCTGGCCGAAGCGGACGAAGCCGTTAATGGTCGGGATGATTGCTGATTTCGCAAGGTCAATTCCTGCTTCGGCCAGCTCCTCGCGAAGCCGGGCTGCCTTGAGATCGGGCCGGCTTGCGAGCGCAAGAGATGTCTCCTCGTCCTCCGTGAGATTCAGCGGCGCAGGTTCAGCCGGGCTGCGCAGTAGGACTGGGCCGCCGGCAGCTTGACCGATTAAATTCTTGATCTGTAAAAGCAATCCCTCCAACTGTACTGATGCTTGGATGCGCCGCGCTTCAACCTGGCTGGAATTTGCCAGCAGGAGCGTCTCATCCAGCCTGGATGCGTCTCCAGCCTTGCGCTGCACTGACATCACTTTCACCATTTGCCGATTCAGATCCGCCGTGCGGTCAAGCAGGTCAAGCCGGGCTGCCGCGGCAAGTGCCTCGCCGTACAGCGTCTGAACTTGTGCGATGGCGAGCCGCTCAGCGTCCGCGATCTGCGCCTGCGCCACTTCCACCGCGACTTCAGCCACACGCACGCGCTTGGCGCGCTTGCCGCCAAGCTCAAACGGCTGCGTGTAGGCGACGCTGTAACTTCCAGACCCGCTGTTCGAAGTGAGCCGGTCTGTGGTGTAGGCAGTATCGAGCGTAGGGTTGGGCCGGAAACCGCCTTGCAGAAGCCGCGCCTGCGCTTGCCGCAACTGTTCGCGCGCCGCCTGCAGGTCTTTATTGCCGCTCAGCACGGACTGGACCAGGTCCGCGATCGCCAGTCCCTGAGAGTCGCTGAAGTAGCGGGAAGCTGCGGAAGCCGGGGCGGAGGCCTGGCCCTGAGCCGTCGTGGAGAACTGCGCAAACAAGGCAGATCCGCTAAGAAGAGATAGTGTGACGACGAGTTGCCGATTCATATCGCTTGAACTCCACCCGGCCCTTGGCTGGCTGCTTCTAATAGGCGTTCGTGCATCGCTGGTTCTTCTGGTGGCAAAGGCCCTCCGAACTTCAGATACAGCGCCGGTAACACAATCATGTTGAGTAGCGTGGAAGTCACCAGCCCGCCCAGGATCACGACGGCCATCGGCTGCTCCAACTCACGCCCCGGCTTCCCTGCACTCAGGGCTAACGGCAACAGCCCAAGGCCAGCCGTAAGCGCCGTCATCAGAATCGGAGAAAGCCGTTCCAGTGCTCCGCGCTCGATTAGGTCGCGCCCGAAGGACATCCCCTCCCGGCGCATCAAATGGTGATAGTGCGTGATCAGCATAATGCCGTTCCGCGTGGCGATGCCGAACAGAGACACGAAACCGACAAGCGAAGCGATCGACGTTTCTCCTTCGCTTGCCAGCAGCACGGCCACGATGCCGCCGATAAGCGCCAGCGGCAGATTGGCCATTACAAGCAAGGATTGGCTCTCGCGGTCGAAGCCGAGCCCGCTGGGGACCGAACCCGCCGGGAGCGGCAAGGCTTCGACCCGAACCTTCCCCTCCGGCGAGTACGACGCCACGCGCTTCCCGCCCTCGCAGATCACCCAGAGATCGCCCGATCGGTCGGTCGCGAGCTTCTCCGGTCTCGGTGCCGGGAACTCGCGGACCACCTTCATCGTCTCAAGATCGACCGCCTTGATGACGTCGAACGCGGTATCGGCGACGAACAGCGTCGTCCCGCTCGCCGCGACGCCTCAAGGGATCAGGCCGTGGTTGTCGGGGGCTTCGCGAAACGTAAGCATGTTCTTGAAGCGAGTCTTGCCACCCGGGAACGGAGCATGCTTGCCGTCGAACGTGTAGCGGC
>JANXXV010000936.1 GCA_025350445.1 Bryobacteraceae bacterium
TCCAGCTCACCCATTGGGTGAGTCACATCCACTGCCTTATTCATCGACATGTCCCTTTCTATCAGAAAGTTCCGTCGTTATGCGTTCCCTCAACTGCCGTTTTTGGGTTGAAGGATTGTCCGCCGACTTACCGCATCCGGAACGCTCCGCCCCTCCCATACAGAGGCGACCACCACACGGCCACTGCTTTTGCATGGCGTAGCCCGTCAGACAACACACGGGAACCAGACGACGCTGACAATCACCAGCAATCACGCGAATGCCGAGCCGGTCCAACGCGCTCCGGACTCGGTAAGTCAATTCTTACAGCGTCTTGGCCAAACTGCGGGGCAGTTCACTTTGAACCAACGTTGCCGCCGGCTCCTACGCTTCATTTTTCGTGACTGGCTCAATTCCAAAAACTCGGATCCACTCTTTCTACCTCTGTATGCCCTGGTCACTGCGGGATTTAGAATCACACGATAGAATGAATCAGGTCGAGCATTACATGCACCGTCGTTTTCCAGCCATTTTCACGAAAGCTTTCGCGATCGAGCTTATTGTTCTCGTGCGGGAATCCACCTTCGGGGCGCTGGTTCCGACGCTCCCGTTTGCTTGGCACCGACGACAACGGAAGGGCCGCGAGCTTCTAATGCAACTCCCTGGGCCAGCATTCTCCCATTGGGGGCAGTTGGCAGGTCTCGCATCGTTGGCAGTTGTTTTCTGCGCGGCAGACCTCTCGTTCGGACTCAGCCGCATCCCTCACGATCACGTTGTACTTGCTACCCTGACTGTTTCAGCCCTCGCGGTGCTTTGGTGGGCGTTGATTCTTTCGAAGCCGGTAGAGATTCGCGCTTTGGGAATCCAGGTGGGCCACCTATTCATTTACTGGAGCGACGTCGAACGATACACTTTGGCGCCTAACTTCCTCGCCCTGGAAGGCGTTTCTGGAACAGCCTCATGGATGCGAATTCCGATCCCGATTGATTCCGCGACAAGGTCACAGTTAGTGACATTGATGGAACGCCTGGTTCCAGGCAAATCGCTGAGCGGGATAAATCCAGCCTGACGGCGTAGCGTAGAGTTTCTAGGACTGCCCGATGACAAGAGTCTCGCGCGCCGCCCTCCCATTAGAGCTAAAATAAGAACGCGCGTTCAACTTGCTGCACGCGCCGCCGCGCTCCCTCTCGTAGCGCCATGCTGATCTCGTTCCAGTTGGTGAGTACTTTCATTGAACGATATGTGTGGTTGAATAGCATCTTGGATTTGGTGGAGCGCAAAGGCGAATTCACGCCAATTGCTTCGGCTACCCTTTTTGCGGGATTTCGTAGCCCCAGGGGGAAATAGTACGCCCGATGCGTGTGATTTTCTGCGCCAGCAATGCCAACAATAGCTTTCCATACAGCCATGCGCGGGAGCTTTGCTCGTCATGCTTGGGCAGTTGACCCATGCGGGCGAGGGTCTTCCAGCGCTTGAAGTTCAGCTCGATTTGCCAGCGGCTTCGATACCACTCCATCACTGCGGCGGCGGGGAACTGTTCAGCCGGCAGTGTCGTGAAAACAATTATGTAAGCAGCGTACTCCAGAGTCTCAGCTTTTGTAATCGTCATCGACCTGCGGGCCTTATGTTTGATTTTCCGTAGCGCCAGCCTAGTGCTCGACTCGCTCTTTCGCACGGCGCATATCCTTCCGCCAATTCTTCCCGTTGGCGCGAGGATCGCCACCGCCCACTCCGCGACCACTCCAGGTTCGGTCAATTGCCGCAGTTTGCTAAGCAGGTCAAACGGTTGGCCCGCCGCATCAAACAATGGCAAGCTCGTGCTGTGCCAGCGTGCCAGCACGGCGGCGCCTTGTTCATGCAGAACGCCAATGCCCACAGCTGTTGAATAGGCTCTGTCAGTGAGCACCAAATCACCACGCTGGGCTGGAAACCGGTGTAGGATCTCTGCCGTACCCTTGCCCTTGGTCGAAGTGAGAGAAAAATGGTCGCACAACAAACTGGGAAGGCGCAAACTGTAGTGGATCCGCCACTGGCTTCCTGTCCGGCCCGGCTCATTTACTAAAGTACCGTCCAGAATCCGCACCCGGTATCCATGAGGCCCGTCGGGCAGCGACACGCCGCTTTCGTCGAGTAGCGAAAGACACAACTGCCGCCACCAAGTCTCCGATTGCCGTAGCCGATTCAAGATAGTGACATCGGAGACATCGGCCAGCCCGGCCACACTCGCCTGAACGGCGGTCTCGCGCAATGAGTAGCTCTTGCCAATATGCAGCAGCAGAGCCCGCAACAATGCGGTAGCCGACGGAAATCCCCGCAACCGAACGATCGCGCCGGAATGAATAGCCTGTGTTCCCAATCGCGGGGAAACAGCGACAGAAGCGTTTGCCAACTTTCCATAGAAGGGTCAGTCATCTGTAAAAAGTCTCACCCGAAAACAAAGGAAAGGCAATTCTTATCTTAGCGCTTATGGGGACCCGGCCTCCCCCCTACCAACGCGATCCCCGCGATCCAGCGGGGAATCGGGATTCCGACCGTCGAGAACCTGCGCCAGGCATCGATTCAGTAGCCGGAAGTTGCCGCTGGTGATTCGGATGATCCGGGTGCCGGCGACCGCATCGATACCCTCGCCGGGAAGTCTGACCCTGGCGGCGTCCAGTGGCGTTCCAGCAGTTGCTGAATTTCGCTCGCCGAAAGCGGACGGGACTCGAGAACAAAGCCGATGCGGGAGTAGAACCGCGGAAAGCTAGCCCGGCGCTTTTCGATGCCGGGCATACCGATCAGAATCATTCCGTTCCTGCTCTGATTAAAAAGGCAGCAGGTCTGCTCCAGGCCAGCCATTTCGAGCCGGCCGGCTTCATCGGTCTCCGTTCGCAGCAAGCGACGTGATCCTATCACCGCTCGAAAGCGCCCTCGGAACTAAACCGCGCGCGCTTTCCGGCCTTGCGCCGAAGTCTCAACGCGAACCGGCTTTTTTGGCGCAATCGTCAGCCTCCGTGCCTGGTCCGTAACGCAAACCAGGAACATGGGTTGCTTGGCGTTCTTCAAAATATCGATAATCCGCTCGGAGCTTTCTTCCAGGTAAATCGACTTTCCGTCGGTTACCAGATGCAGATCGGCTTCCCCGTTCAAAACTTCCGTGAGCCGTTTGCCCATTTCGCGTTGCAGGAATCGCAAGACCCGGCGAATCTTCTGCAAAGAGAAACCCTTCCGCCGAAGCTCGGCGATAACTGTAATCTCCACTACTTCTTCCGACAGGTAAATTCGCTTGTGCGCCGAATGCCGTGGGGAAACCACTTTGCGCTCATCCCACCACTGCAACTGTCGCAGGCTCACTTGCGCGATTCGGGCCACATCGCTGCTGGCAAATGTTCGGTCGGTCGGTGCTGGATCAGGACGGGTCTTTTTTGTTTTGAACATTGGAGACAACTTTCGTTTTGAAATGGAGCGCCTTAGAAATTGTACTCGACCTGTCCCGATAGTCAATAGGCTGTTTCGACTTAAGTGCCAGTTAAGGCACCGCCAGGACCTTACCCGCCGCCCACAAACTGGACAATTTCCACGCTGGCGCCATCCTCCACCGTTGGTTCACTCCAATGCGTCTGGCGGATAATTGTACGATTCAACTCCACCGCCACCCGTTCGGGATCCAAGCCCAGATTCATCAACAGTTCCAGCACGTTAAGGCCTTCCGGAACAAGCCTGGACTCTCCATTTAGAACAATTTGAATGGTTTTTGATTCGGAAAATTTCGCCGCCGCGGAGGGCATGGGTTTGACACTCCCTGTTGCCTCTCATTATAGTCAGATTTAGCTTCCTTTCAGAAAGTTCATGCCGACCAACTACACAGAGTTGTATTTCCCTGTCCTAGTCCAGGTGATCATCGCAGCCGCGGTGGCCGCCGGACTCGTGGGCGGATCGTTCCTGCTGGGCAAAAAAATCCGCGGACGGGTCAAGGATATGCCCTACGAATGCGGCATCAGTCCCACCGGCAGCGCCCGGGAACGGTTCAGCGTTAAGTTTTACCTTGTGGCGATGGTGTTCATCCTTTTCGACATCGAGGCCATTTTCCTCTACCCGTGGGTCGTCGTATACCGGGAACTGAAAATTTTCGGCTTTTTTGAAATGCTGATCTTCATAGTTTTAGTGCTGGCCGGCTTCTTCTACATCTGGAAGAAGGGAGTTGTAGATTGGTCCGCGGACGAAATTGCGAAAGAGAAGCCCTAACCCAACCCAATGCTTCCTGAACAGGTAAAAGAACGTCCAGTAGCTGCCGCCGTGGAGGCTCACGATCCCGCGGCCATCACCGGAGGGATCTACGAATTCGGGGAATTGACGCTTTACATCGATCCCTCGAAAATCGTGTCGGTCTGTGAGTACCTCAAGCACGCCGAATCGTTCGGCCGCCTCAGCGCCGTCACCGCCCTCGACTGGTATCCCGTGGAACCCAGGTTCGAGATCGTCTATCAGTTGCATTCACTCGAACGCAACGAACGCCTGCGCTTGAAATGTAAAATCGGCGGCGAGAACCCGGAAATCGACTCCGTTTACAGCGTATGGCGCGGGGCCGATTGGTACGAACGCGAAGTATTCGACCTGTTCGGCGTCAAATTCCGCAACCACCCGAATCTGATCCGGATCCTGATGCCCGAAGGCTGGGAAGGCCATCCGCTGCGGAAAGATTACCCCGTGCACGGCTACAAGTACAGCTATCCGAATGAATAGGGGAACGATATGAGCGAGTCCAAAGTTCTCAGCGCCAGCGCCACGCTAGAGCCGGAAATCACTTCCGCCGGGGCCGAAGCAGATCAGCGTCCGCCGCACCATAAATTGATGACCCTCAACATGGGTCCGCAGCACCCGTCTACTCACGGCGTATTGCGCATTTTGCTCGAACTCGACGGCGAAACCATTATTACAGCGAAGCCGGATATCGGCTATCTTCACACCGGGATTGAAAAGCAGTGCGAGGTCAAGACCTACCAGCAAGTGGTCCCGCTTACGGACCGTGTGGATTACCTCGCCAACCTCTCGAACAACCTCGTCTATGTGCTCGCGGTGGAGAAACTTCTAGGCATGGAGATCCCCCCGCAGGCGCAGTGGATGCGCGTGATGCTCACCGAGTTGACCCGCATCAACAGCCATCTGGTGTGGTTGGGCACGCACGCGCTCGATATCGGCGCGATGACCGTGTTCTTCTACTGCTTCCGCGAGCGCGAAAATATCCTCCGCATCTTTGAAATGTTTTCCGGCCAGCGGCTGATGACCAGCTATTTCCGCATTGGCGGACTCGCACTGGAACCGCCGCGCGGTTGGGATAAATTAGTTGGCAGATTCATCAACGGTTTTGATGGAAATGTGGATCAGTACGAAAGCCTGCTGAACAGTAACCCCATATGGATCCGCCGTACCAAGGGCGTTGGCTTCGTCCCCCTTGAGACCATGCTTGACCTGGGCGTTACCGGTCCCATGATTCGCGCCGCCGGCGTGGCCTGGGACATCCGCAAAAGCGAGCCCTATTCCAGTTACGAAAAATTCGACTTCCGCATTCCCACCATGCCGGACAACGATGTGTGGGCCCGGTATCGCGTCCGCATGGAAGAGTTGCGGGAAAGCTGCAAGATCGTCAAGCAGGCACTGGCCGGAATGCCCGGCGGCGCCTGGCAGGCTGAATCGCCAAAGGTGGTCCTGCCGCCGCGCGAAAAGACGAAGACGCAGATGGAAGCGCTGATCTATCATTTCAAAATCGTGACCGAAGGCTTCCGCGTGCCCGCCGGCGAGGTCTACCAGGTGATCGAATCGCCGCGCGGCGAGATCGGCTACTACGTGGTCAGCGACGGCACCGCCAAGCCGTACCGCATTCACATGCGCACGCCGAGTTTCGGCAATCTGCA
>JANXXV010000980.1 GCA_025350445.1 Bryobacteraceae bacterium
AAAGCACGCTTCGCGAAAATACCCCGTCCGATTTTCAGAAGGAGGTTAGCGCAGGCGGAACGAGGGCTTTATTACGCTCGGAAATCGAGTCGGTTCTGTTCGGAGGCGGCGCACTCTAACTCCTCCGCAAACAAAAAGGGCCCACAGGTTTTCACTGCCGACCCATTTCCAAACTAGCTTGTCTACGTCCTAATCGCCGAACGTCCCCACTTCTTCGCTCTTCACCGCAACAGGCTTCGGGGTGGTCAACATACCCAGCGGCACAAATCCACCCTCCGCCGGCGCTTCTTTCAAAATATGCTGCCTGTAAAGCTTCGCCATCTCCGCATCTTTGGCCGACTGCTTCAGCTTTTCATCGCGAGCCCGCACCTTCTCTTCCCGCGCATTCTTCGCGATTCCAACCTCATCCAGATCATGCTGCAAACCATGCGCCACGTCCGCCGCATTCAGCTTCAGCTTATGAACGTTCGTATCCAGATTCACGCTCTTGCCACCCGCGAAAATCTCATGACGGCCCTTGTCCGCATACCATTTGGTCAAAGTCGCGGTCATGTGCATCTTCTCGATGATGTTTCTCCAGCCCACACCGGTGTTGTAGGCGCAGAAACTGATCTCGCCTTCCTGGGTGGCGTAAGGAATGATGCACTGCTCAGTCCGCCGGAAGTCGTAGTTGAACAGATCCTGGAACCACATGCCGGCGATGAAGAGGAAGTTCCAACGGTCCCGGCGGCGCTGTTCGATATCAGCCATCGTGCGGTCGCCTGTCACTTTCCCGTACTTCCGTCCCGTCGCGCCAAAGCACTTGTCGAATTTCATCAGCAAGTCGGTCAGCTTGAAGTTCGCCGGAGCCTTGAACGGATCGTAATTCCGCAGCAGCGCCAGCGAAACGCCAAGCACGGAAAGCTTCTTGCTGCGCGCGCCATCGTTGATCTTGGCCACGTCTTTCGCCAGTTGATCGGCCTTCAGAAACGCGGTAACCGGAACGGCTTCCTTGGTTTCCTTATCGATCATCAGCGCCATGCCGATACCGCAATTCGGATGGCAGCCGCAGCTCAATTGTCCCCAATCCGCGTTCGGCCCGTGAACCAGATCGGCCCAGTCGGAGAACGTGCTCATGAAAGAAATCGGGAACCAGTCGCGAATCGGCTCGCCCAGTCCCGTTTGATTCTTGATGTCATGCGCCATGTGCGATAGCGTGTAGCGTTGCGCCGCACGCCGGTCGTCCGTAACCGCTTCATCGCGGCCCGTGAACGAAACCGGCTGGAACGAAAGGAACGATATGATCTTCGGATTGTCCAGCGCAAACCGCACAATCGCGCCCACCTGCTCGTTATTAATGCCGTTCACAATCGTCGTAACCGGAACGATATCCACACCCGCGTTATGCAGATTGTGGATCGCCTGCAGCTTCACATCGAATAGATTCCCCACCAGCCGGTGAGAGTTTGCCGCATTGCCGATGCCATCGAATTGCAAGTAGGCGTAACGCAGACCGGCTTCGGCCGTTTGTTTGCAGAAGTCCGTGCTCTTGGCAAATTCAATCCCGTTCGTCGCAGCCTGTACGCTTTGATAACCCACCTTGCGAGAATACCGGATGGCATCCAGGAAGTACGGCGACAGCGTCGGCTCACCGCCGGAGAACTGCACCGACATCTGCCGGCGCGGCTTGATCGTGATCGCGTTATCCAGCAGCGTCTGAATATCTTCCCAGCTCAGTTCATGCACATACCCAACCTGATTGGCGTCCATGAAACACGGATCGCACATCATGTTGCAGCGGTTCGTCAGATCCACCGTCAGAACCGACCCGCGGCCGTGCTTCACCGTGCTGGTGCCGTGGTCGTGCAACTTCTCGTCGTTGTGCGCGCGGATGTCGCGACCGGGGAATACGTCTTCCAGGTGCTTGAAGAACGCGGTATCCATCGCCATCACGTCTTCAAAATGGCCGTGAATCTCGCAATCCTTCACCATCAGGATCTTGCCGTCGCGCTCAATAATCTGCGCCTTGATCTCGCCGACCTTTTCGTTCTTCAAGATCTCGTGCGGAATTTTGCCGTCCACAATCTGCTGCCGGATCTCAGGCACGCAGCGCGGGCAAAGCGAATCGGTCGTGCGGGGCCAGCCAAGTGGCGGCTTTTCCTTCTGATAAGACTTCAGCAGCGGTTTGTCAGACCACTTTGGCGTGAACGACGGATTCTGTTTGTAAGAGTTAGCTTTCTCAAAGATAGTCCAGGCCGCTCCCGCGATCATGGTGACTGCCTTTTCTGCGTACTTTATCGGTTTGTGCATATTCGCTAATTCGTTCCGGTCAAACCTAAATCCCACTGGCCCGACGGACTTGTCTCCTGTGTAAATTGAACCGCTTACGTTCACGGACACTTTGCTGCTTAACTTACGGTAGTATATCCGCCACCATACTCAGGTGCTACACCTATGAGTCAAACTGCTCCGATTCTTGGTTGTACGGCGGAATCAAAGGTTGAATGGAGGCGGTCCGCTGAACTGGGATAATACAGTGATAGGAGCCGACTTAGCTGCCACTCAACAAGCGTCTGCTAAAACAATTAGCGCTGGAATGCGGTTTTGAGTTGGCCGGGGTAACACCCGCCGCACCCGCTGAAGACGTAAACCGCTTCTCTCACTGGCTTTCCCAAGGGTTTGCAGGCAAGATGGCCTACCTAACCGATCATCGCGCCGTGCTCCGCCAGGACCCCCGAAACCTCCTCCCCTCTGCAAAATCAATCATTTGCGTCGGCAAGCTCTACAACGAAACGAACCCAAAAACAACGGATTGTAATGTGCCTTACTCCGGCTGGGTTTCCCGCTATGCCTGGGGCAAGGACTATCACGAAGTGCTCCGCGCCGGATTGGTCCAGCTCACAAACCGCCTCCACCAATCCGCCGGCCCCTTCGAATCTAGAATCTGCGTCGACACGGCGCCCATTCTAGAGCGATCCTACGCCAGGCTAAGCGGCTTGGGCTGGATAGGGAAAAACACCTGTCTGATCAACCAGCAACAGGGATCCTGGTTTTTCCTAGGCGAGTTATTAACATCTCTCGACTTCGAACCCGATCAGACGCCGGCCGCGGATCG
>JANXXV010001008.1 GCA_025350445.1 Bryobacteraceae bacterium
CGGAGGCGGAAACCGCGGCCCGTGTGGCAATTGAAACCGATGGGGGAATATCGAAAATCCGGTACGTTTTGGGGATGGCTTTGTTCAATCAGCGCAAGTTCACCCGCGAAGCCGCGCAAAACCTGCGGCAATCCGAAGATGAGTTCCCGAGTGCCCGGCTCGCGGCAGCGGCGGTGTTCGAGGGCTTAGGGGAAGTGCGGGAAGCGAAGGTGGAGCTGAACAACTACTTAAGCACGGCTGGAGCCGCAAAGCAGATTGAAGTGAAGGCTTGGCTAGCCAGGTGGAAACAGGAATAACCTTCGCACCGGGCAGCCCTTCGTGACGCGCTTGGCTCAGTAGCGCATAAGGCGGCGGAACCATCCGGTCCGCCGCGCTTTGTTGCTGCGCTTGGCCCGATAGGATGCGGCGGCCAACTCCAGGCCGGCGCGGTCGATTTTTTCGAGGGCCAGTCCTTCGGCTTCCGACAGGCCGGCACGCTTCGCCTCTCCGGCGGGATCCGCGAGAAAGCGGCAGCGAAAATCGGCGTCGACGTAGACGCGGGTTAAGAAGGCCTCAAACCCGGGCGACGTCATGAGGCCCTCAACCTTCCGCGTTTCACGGCGGCCCGCGCGCGATCCAACTGGCCGAGAAGGTGGAGCATGGGCGGGTAGTTTCCGTCGCGCTCCAGGACGACGGTGAGCGGATTTCCGGTTTTTGCGGCCACGTACTCCAACAGTGCGTAGACAGGGTCCGGAACATCGTGCAGATGGTCGTCGAGCAGGCGGCGTCCTGATCCGCCGTCGGGAATCCACTTTCCGCCGGCCAGATGGATCGCGCCGATGTGGTCCAGCGGAATCCGGTCCAGAAACGCAAAGGCGTCGAAGCCAAAGTTGACGGCGTTCGCGTAAACGTTATGCAGATCGAGCAAGAGTTTTCCAGGGGAGGCTTGCAGCACAGCCGAAAGCCACGACGCTTCGTCGAGATTGCTGCCTGGTGGATCGATCAGCGTGGCGATGTTCTCCATGATTGGCTTTATGCCTACAGTGGCGGTGGCGCGAGAGAGGTTCTCAGCCGTCGCATCCACCGTCGCGCGGTTGCGCGGGGGAGCGGCCAGGTGCCCGATCTCCAAGCCGCCGCCGCGGACGAAGGCGAAGTGTTCCGACCACGACTCGGGCCGGATTCTCTCGTGCAGGCGAGCCATCTGCCCGATTCTCTTTGCCTGGAGGGGGACGGTAGACGCCAAGCCAAGCCCGATGCCGTGAAGCGTTAAAGGCACCTGGGCCGCCAGCATGCGCAGTGCGCCCAGTTTCGGCGCGGGCGCGTCGAAGTAGTCGTCCGCGACGATCTCTACAATGTCGATGCGATCGAGGTATGCGAGGATGCCGGCAGACAGATCCGGTCGCCAACCGATCCCGAAACGGTCTCTAGCTTCCGCAGCCACCACAGCCTCCGCCGCCGCCACCGCAGGAGGAACCGCAGGAACTGGAGGACCCGCTGGACGACGATCCGCAAGACGAAGAAGTGCCGCTGCCGGTATCCGGCGCCGGAAACATCTGCCCGATATAGGGATAGGCGCCGGCCCGCATCGCGGTAATGCCATAGACCGCCGCGACCATTGCCGCTTCTCTCCAACCGAGTTCCTTCGACGCCAGCGCGGCGCGGCGCTTCAGCGGAACCATCAGCGCGCTGAGATCTTTCAACCATTGTTCTCCTCGTTTGGTAATGCGGGGAAAACACACTTTATAGGCAACAAAACAGGCCGCGAGGGCACAAAAAATGAGAAAGCCGATGTTATGGCGGCCGCGTTCCAGGGCGATGATCACCTTCAGCGCGGCCGCACCGGCGAGCAGCAACACCGCAATGCCAAACTCCCTGGATCGCGCTTCCTGAATAACCAGATCGGGAACCAGGCCGTCCTGGCGCAACCGGACTTCGGTGGCGGCCGATACGGCTTGAAACCGGGTGTCCCGGTACATGGTAAACGCCTTGCCTTTGGACTGGAAGAATTGCAGAATCACCTTGTCCAACGGGTTAGTTGCCAGTTTCGCTTCAAGCCGTCCAGCGGTGGAAAGTTCTCCATCGTTCACATCGAGCAGTCCGCGCTCAACCAGAGAAAATGCTGCGACCTCAAGCATTGCTTTCTGGCCGCCGCGCAAATAGGCGATGGCGTAGGGGTCGGATATAGGTGGCAGGGTTGTAGGCGCGGCGCCTTCGCGGACTTGCCGCAGCCGGGAGAGGCCGATGATCAAAACCAGGGTGAAGGCGGCGTAGACAACCAGAAATTCCGGGCCGCGGAGGTCGAAGGGATTCATCGGTCACCGTCTCACGCGAGCTGACCGGAGCGGCCGCGCATCCTGGCGGCCAATTCGATCAGTTCCAGCAAGGATGAGGCCGCTGCACCAGGTGGAAGGGGACGAAGTTCGCGCGCTTCAGAGACCGTGGCGGCGAGGCCCGGCGACAGGGGTGGATCGAGGGCGGCAAGCAGGGCCTCGAAGGATTCCTTCGGCGGCCGCGATGGAGCGCCTTCCAGTTCCAGCAGATTGGCGGCGGAGGTACGCAGCGGACCGGAGAATTCGGCGATCAGCGCCGCGAGTTCAGCGCCGTTGCCGCGATCATTGCCGCGATCATTGCCGCCGTGCGAGATGAAGCCTTCGCGCAGCCGTAGCGTCAGGTTTAAGAGTACCTGCTTCAGACGGTAGATTTTGGCGTCGCGTGAGATTGTGAGGCTTTCAAAAGGATCCGGTCCGTAGAGAATCTTGCGCCTGTGCAGAATGTCGGTGAACTTTTGCGCGAAGGCCTCGGAGGCTGGTGCGACTTCGTCGTGCAGCAGGAACATGACCCGCAGGCGCACGGCAGTCGCGGCCAGGTTCAGCGGTTCGCGAATCTTGGAAGCGGCGGCGCCATTGAACTGGCTGAGCACCAGAATAACGTTGACGTCGGAGGAGGCGCGCATTCTTCCTTCCGCGGCGCTGCCGTAAAGCACGACCGAAAGCAGGTCCGCTTCGAAGGCCTGCCGGGCGCTCTGCAGAAAGCCGTCCAGCACGAGTTCCACATTTTCCGCCAAACCTTCCATGAGATTGATAGTTTATCATTTCGGCATCAGAGTTAGCGTAGTGTCCAAGAAATAGCTGGACAGATCGAATACTGCGGTTCCGCGCAAAATCTGCGTTAACCGGCGTTGATCGGGAGCTAATAATGGGCGGCGCATAATTATTGGCCGCGGATGGATGCCGATAAACGCGGATTTTGGGGTGAGCCCCTACTGTGAGACACGACTTGGCCTGTCCAGCTATTTCTTGGACACTACACTAGTGTAGTGTAAGTGAATTAGCTATTAATAACAGAGCCGAGAGCCTCCTTCGCACGTTCGATCTTCCGGAGGATCTCCTCTCCTTTTGCGCGCCATACATATCGTTTGGGATTTTCGTTGCGCGCGGCCAGGTACTC
>JANXXV010001027.1 GCA_025350445.1 Bryobacteraceae bacterium
CCCAGCGTTCGCCGTAATGCTTCGACGCCAGCAACTGATCGACGACTTTCTCATATGCGTTTGGCGACTGGTCCGCGAGGAAGGCCTGGATCTGTTTGGGGGATGGCGGAAGGCCGGTCAGATCGAGACTGAGCCGGCGGAGTAACGTGTTCCGGTCCGCTTCGGGCGAGGGTTTCACGCTTTCACGCTCCAGGCGGGCGAGGATGAAGTTGTCGATAGGATTCCGCACCCAGGCGGAATCCTTCACCGCTGGCGGCGTTGATCTCTTCGGCAATTGGAATGCCCAGTGATCCGAGCCGGGCCGCGGCTTGGAGGTGGTCTGCTCCGGTAATTTGATATCGTGCTCCACCCACTGGCTTAGCTCGGCGATCTGCTCCGGCTTCAACTTGGAACCAGGCGGCATCTTCAAGTCGCCGCTCTGCTCCACGGCCTGAATCAGAATGCTTTCGCCGGGAAGGCCTGGCTTTACGGCGGGACCGCGGTTGCCGCCGGCCATAATACCTTCGATGCTATCCAGCGCCAGTCCGCTGGTGCGGTTGCGCTGGTTGTGGCACGCCTGGCAAGCCTGCTTCAAAATTGGCGGCAGGACCGGCTGCGAATAGAGCTGTGTTACCACGGCGAGTAGAAACGTTATTTTCCAAGCCATTCGTGTTCCTCCGGTTCCAGCCATGATCGCCTTAAACAATGATTGCCTTAACGACCGACGCTTTTTCTACGCCGGTTAACTTTTGATCGAGGCCTTGAAATTTGTAGGTAAATCGCTCGTGGTCGATGCCAAACAGGCGCAGAATGGTTGCCTGGAAATCACGAACGTGAACCGGGTCCTGTGTGATGTTGTAGGAAAACTCGTCGGTTTCACCATGAACTATACCGGGCTTCACGCCACCGCCGGCCGCCCAAAGGCTGAAGCAGCGCGGATGATGGTCACGGCCATAGTCGGTCGCCGTAAGTTTGCCCTGCGAATAAATTGTGCGGCCGAATTCCCCGCCCCAGATCACCAGCGTATCATCCAGCATGCCCCGCTGTTTCAGATCCTGAACTAAAGCCCAGCAACCCTGGTCGACGTCCTTACACTGGCTTGGCAGCACTTCGGGTAGGTTTGAATGCACATCCCAGCCCCGATGATAGATCTGCACGAAGCGCACGCCGCGTTCCACCAGACGCCGCGCCATCAGGCAACTATTGGCGAACGTTCCGCCTTTGCGCGCGTCCGGACCATACATGTTGTAAGTGCTTTCGGTCTCTTTGGAAATGTCGGTCAACTCGGGCACGGAAGACTGCATACGGAACGCCATCTCATACTGGGCAATGCGCACCATGGTTTCAGGGTCGGCCAGTTTCTCGTGCTCGATCTGATTCAACTCGCTTAAGCCGTCCAGCATCCGCCTGCGAATCTGCGGCGGCATGCCATCGGGGTTACTGATGTAAAGGACCGGATCTCCGCCGGCCCGCAGCGTGACGCCGGCGTATTGTGCCGAAAGATAGCCCGCGCTCCAGAACTTCGCCGAAATCGCCTGTACGTTAGCTTTGGGGTGCGTGTGGGTGGCATTCAGAACCACAAACGTCGGCAGATCCTGATTCATGCTGCCCAGGCCGTACGCCATCCAGGCGCCGATGCACGGCTTGCCGGAAATCATGTTGCCTGTTTGGATAAAGGTGATCGCGGGCTCGTGATTGATGGCGTCGGTATGCAGCGATCGGAGGATGGCGATATCATCTACCATCTTCGAGGTGTGCGGCAACAGTTCGGAAACCCAGGCGCCACTTTTCCCGTGCTGCGCGAATTGGAAGACCGACGGAGCGATGGGAAACCGGCTCTGGCCGGAGGTCATGGTGGTCAGGCGCTGGCCACGGCGGATGGATTCCGGCAGGTCCTTGTCGTACCAGTCTTTCATGCCCGGCTTGTAGTCGTATAAATCCAATTGCGGCGGCGCGCCCACCATGTGCATATAGATGGCACGCTTCGCTTTCGGCGCAAAATGCGGCAGCCCCGGCAAACCACCAATGGGCGCATTCAACGACGGATTCGCCAGCAAATCGCCGCCAATTGCCGTCGCCAGCGCGGCCACGCCCAACCCGCGCGCACCACGGGCGAAAAACTGGCGGCGGGTTTCTTGCAGAACGGCTCGGTCTGATGGATGCATGTTGCGGCTCCTACTTATTTAACACTTCATCGAGATTCAACAACTGATTCGTCACCACCGTCAACGCCGCGAATTCCGGCAGCGGCAACTTTGGATTCGGCTTCGATTCTCCCACTGCCAGCAGTTTCGCTGCGTCGGATGGATGGGAGTCGTAGTAGTTCAGGTAATCTTTATACGCCTTCAACGTGATTTCGCGTTCCCGCGAATCCAACGGACGCGCCAGCAGTCGCGACGAGAGAAAATCGAACTGCGCATCCACTCCGTCACGCGCACTGACCATGGCGCGATCGGCCAGGCTGCGCGCCGCCTCCACAAACTGCGGATCGTTCAACGTTACCAGCGCCTGCAATGGCGTATCAGTGCGCTCACGGCGAACGGTGCAACTTTCGCGGGTGGGCGCATTAAATATATCCATCGACGCCGGAGGCGCGCTGCGCTTCCAGAAAGTGTACAAGCTGCGGCGGTATAACTTCTCGCCAGTGTCCTGCTTGTAATACCGCGTGTTGCTACCTGACATGGCGACGGTCTCCCACAGGCCTTCCGGCTGATACGGCTTCACACTGGGACCACCAATGGCGGGCGAAAGGAGAC
>JANXXV010001041.1 GCA_025350445.1 Bryobacteraceae bacterium
AGTAGACCAGGAGACACCGCATCCACAATATGAGCTGAAACCCGAGGAACATCGGTAACACGATCCTCAGCGGATCCGAGAGCCATCCTCTTGTGCCGGGGCGATACTGGGCCGAGAAAAGTAATCCATACGCTATCGCAGCCATCAAGACAGCCACGTTGTACATGCCGCCCGCGTTGACTATCAGAGCGATTGCAAAGGCAACGGTGGAAGGTAGAATTAAGGCTGGCCGGGAGGTGGTCATATGGGGTCGCTATTCTGTTAGCGCGGCCTTCAGCGTGGGCGCTAGAACGGCGGGATCAAACACTTTCCGCGAACCGGCAATCGCGGACTGTTGATGCCGATACCTGTCGATAGGAATATCATGCGCGATCGAGCTCAATTGGTCTTCGAGTTCATCCAGCGAATTGGCTACGTATCCAATGTCGCCCATGGTTGCACTGTATTCATCAACCAACGGATTTTTTAGGAATAGACCAGGTTTGCAGTAGTTGAATGCGTCCAGCAGTGTTGTGCTTGCCGTGTACCGGGATTGAGCGGGATCGGCAATAGACAGAATGTAGTCCAACCCCTTGGCCCGCTGCTCGTATTGCCCGTACGACACAGGTTGGTTGTCCGTGCCGGAGACATAGGTGGAAAAATCGCGGCACTGCCGAGGCAGCCGCGCAACGTGCCCGACGAGGCTAAATTTCACGTTGCCAGTCCGTTGCATCACGTTCCGCACCACGCGATGGTAATCCTCGATTCGCCATCGCAGCGCGCCAAGGATGCCCACTCGAACAGGTCCTGCCGCGACATTCCCGTTCGTGGATACAGCATCGAATAGATACGGATGTGGCAGGTGAAACCAGGGGCGAATGTCATATCGCTCGCCCACTGCCCTGTAGATACTGCGGGAAAGTGCGATTAGCCGGAGATTCCTGGGAGTCGTAAGCCCAACTGCGGCGCGAATACTCAGCGGAAAATTCCATACCCGCTTAGTAAAATGCTCCAACCCCGCCAGGACTCCGTGCGGAACGGCGACCACGCGGATATCGTTGTGTTTAGTCATTTCGTGCTTCAAAGCAATAAGCCCCGTACTCGAAACCGATGAAAAGGCAGTAAGCGACGTATGCGTCGCGACGGCGTGCTGTAGCGCCGCAGCACAAAACGATGTCTCCCAGCGAATCCGGCGCCAGGGCGAGGTGGGGAAGTCCAGTCTAACCGGCTTGAAAATCAAAATGTCCGGGGTCAGGGGAGTATTCCTCAGCTGTTCACTCACGTTGCGAAGATGACTGGGCTCAGCCCAGAATTCAATGGCGGCGCTTGGATAGGCGTAATGCAGGGTTGCCAGAAATCCGGTGTTAAATCTGACATGTTCAAATCCTTTGCACTGCGGTTCGACGACAAGAATTCGGGTCATAGGTTTCAATCCTGAAGGCCGGCAGCCGCCCACCCATGGACCGGAACTCTCGAATAGTAGGCCGCTGCTGTTCCCAGCGCCAAACTCAGCAGGATGGCGGGAAACAAACGATGGCCATTGATAAGCAGAAAGGCAACGGGCGCAATCGCAATCAACAGTAGCAAGGAACTGCCGATCCGGACGCTCATCCCTTCAGGAAGTTCGGGATGCATCTTCCAAACCTGAAGTCCAACCAGCAACAGATAGGCAAATGCGTTCCCAAATGCCAGCGAACCGGCGCCCAGCCGAGCTGCGGTCAGACCTACGAATCCGAGGAATGCGATTCCCCAAACCAGGTTGAGTGACGTTCCGAACCACATGTCACCCTTGGCCTGAATAGCTGCGCCAACCGCGCAACCAAGCGATTGAATGGTTACCGATATCATCAACCCCAGCAGAACCACGGCCGTATTCCGGTAATCCGCGCCAAATAACATTACCAGATATGGCGCTAGAAACATACCGGCTACGCCACAAAAAGCTGCGACGACGCTTACGGTGTTATGAGTCAGCGCTAGTAAGCGCCTAAACTCCTGTCGATTGCCGCTGATTTCGCCATAGGCCGCCGATAAGGCCGGAAACGACGCCTGCACCACAATCAGCGGAATAAACATTACGGCCAGGCGAAATGTGTTCGCCGCGTTGAACGCCCCCATCTCCGCATAGCCGTTCGGGCGTTGTGCCACTAATGTACTTCCAAGCCAGATTACCGGGGCCGTCAACAGTCCGCCAACAACGGCTGGAACGCTAAACTTAAGAAGTACGTGCGATTCCAGCAACCAGTCTTTTTCCCAAAGCCGTACTCCCCACCGTCGACATTCACCCAAGACTTCCACCTGGGTTAGTCCGCAATTTAGCACCAGCCCCGCAACCAGTCCGTATACTGCGCCGGGTAATCCGCCCCGGAGAGTAAACAGAACAACGATTGGGCAGGACAAGATTCCAGCGACCGTGTTCACCCGTGCGATGGCCTTGAATGCTTCGAAACCGGAGAGTGCTCCGATCTGCGCTCCGTTAAGGGCACTGAGCAGGATTAGCCAGGCAGAGGAGCGCAGTAAAGGGCCAAGACTAATGTCACCGACGGTCCGCTTGGCAATCCAATCGGAAAACAGATAGAGCAGCGCGGACCCAATCCCTCCCGCAAGCACCGCGATCAAGCTCGAAATTGCGAGGATGCGGCCTGCACGAACCGGTTGGCTCCGGCGATATTCGGCGACATACTTGGTCGCGGTAAGGCCGATACCGAAACCGGCAAGGATTCCAAACATGGTCACGGTATTCTGAATGAACCCGAGTTTCCCATAACCAACTCTGCCCAACAACCGCGCCACCAGCACGGTTGACAGTAACTGGAATCCGCGTGCGATTGCAGCTCCGGCAAGAGACCACATTGCTCCCTTGATGAGACGATTGCCTGTGAGGAAGGAGGAGATTGCAGCGAAAAGCGGCAGATCCGCCAAACGCATCAATAGTGTCCGTTCAACAGTTTGAGTGATCGCAATAGATTGCAAGGTACCAAGCTCTGGAATCGGCCACACAAGTGGATCCAAAATCGGACATGGCTCACGCTCTGTGAGTGCCATCTGGCTCCTTGAATTCAAGCGGCGCCAATTCCAAGAATTGTCGCGCCGGCGCTTCTTACGAATGAGGTGCGGCCAATCAGGGGAACTTCTCAAACAATTCGCTGTTTCAGGCGTATTGACCCGACGCCGCGAGCTGAGACTGCAGAAACTGGAGCCCGCCGTCCAACTGGCGTTGGACTCTGGCAAGGTCAGCATCCACCATCAAAGCCACTAGCTCGGGAAAAGTCACCACTGGCTCCCAGTCCAGAATCGCGCGGGCCTTGGAGGGATCGGCGCGGAGGTCGTCGACTTCGGCAGGGCGAAAGTAGCGCGGGTCCACTTTGACGTAATCACGCCAATCGAGATTGGCGTGGCAGAAGGCCAGTTCGACAAAGTCGCGGACAGAGTGAGCCTCGCCGGTTCCGATTACATAATCGTCCGGTCTACTCTGCTGGAGCATTAGCCACATTGCCCGGACGTAATCCGGAGCATAACCCCAATCACGCCGCGCATCGAGATTGCCGAGATAGAGCATGTCCTGGAGGCCATATTTGATGTGCGCCACGGCGCGGGTAATCTTGCGGGTGACAAAGGTTTCGCCGCGGCGCGGGGATTCGTGGTTAAAGAGTATCCCGCTGGAGGCATGAAGACCGTAGCTTTCGCGGTAGTTGATAGTAATGTTATGCCCAAAGGCCTTCGCGCAGGCATAGGGACTGCGGGGGTGAAAACCAGTGGATTCGCTCTGCGGGGGCGGGCTGCTACCAAACATTTCGCTGGAGGAGGCCTGGTAGAAGCGGCACGGTAGATCGACGCTGCGAATGGCCTCGAGGAGCCGAAGAGTCCCCAGAGCGATGATGTCGGCGGTGCTTTCGGGGATATCGAAGCTAACCTTAACGTGGCTCTGCGCTCCCAGGTTGTAGACCTCGTCCGGGCGAATGCGATGGAGAAGGTTGGTAAGAACAGACCCATCCGTTAGGTCGGCAAAGTGGAGGAAGAAGCGGGGAGACGGCTCGTGAAAGTCCTGGAAGATATGGTCCACGCGTTCGGTGTTGAAACTGGAAGAACGGCGCTTGAGTCCGTGGACTTCGTAACCTTTCGCAAGGAGCAGTTCCGCTAAGTAAGAACCGTCCTGTCCGGTGATTCCGGTGATGAGTGCGCTTGGCATAGAGTTTTTGAAGGAGCGCCTGCCGCGACAACGCCGCCTTACCGCTACCTCAAGTAAGTGTGTGTGAAAAACGTCCGGGTTTTCTCAAAGAAAGTTTTCACGGCTTTCCCCGGCGACGTTACACGTTAACTCTTCGCGCGAACCGGAATCGTAAGCACAAAGGTGGCTGCGATCGTCGCGACCGAGTCGGCGGGAGAGCCCTTCAAACGCCGCGGAATCGGAAGACCCTGATAGGCGAGGGACCGCTCCCGCACTAAAATCGAGAGCCCCGCCGTTTCGAAGGCATCGAGAAATTCGTGAAAACGACGCCGGTTGGGGATCCCTCGATTGCTCCCCATCATCCGCCAAAGCCACTCGGGAAATCGCAGAAAAATGAATGGGTCGTCGTAATCGGTCCGCCAACAGTCATGTGGTGCGAAGTCGATGTGATGGATTGCAAACCCGCCCGGACGCAACAGTCTGTGCGACGCTTCAGCGAATGCGGTGATATCGGAAACGTGCTCTCCCACCGACGTGGACCCCACTAAATCGAAAGTTCCAACATCGAATAGACTCTCGACACCCAGGGGAAGAATCTTAACGCCGGGGCAGCCCTCGGGAAAGGTCTCGGCATTCAAGGTTTCCGGCCAGGCCGGGTATGATTCCGGCCACGCCGACCGCACCATGCGGTACCAGGTTCTTGCATCCGAGCTGGAATAGTTTCCTGGAAACCTGTCCGCGCATGTATACGACCGGGCGCCGGCGGCTAACAGCGCCAGGCCACTCGAGAGATGATCTCCAGGTCCGATCTCGAATACATCGACGCCGGTAACATCCATCAAACTCTTCGCCCGATTTAACAACGGAAACGCATAGCGGTCCAGAAGCGCGGCATCCGAGGGAAGAGATGTTCTTCCCATTTTCGATCTGCTTCGTCTGATCGCCGGAACTCCCATCAGGAAGTTTTTCGCAACTTCGGAAACGACGTCCTTAGCTACTTTTACGGAGAGAACTTCCGCTCTTGGCGTGGTCACTTCATTGCCCTCCTATTTTTCACCCGCCGCCACAACACTTCCACGGCGCCACCTTATATTGCAGCTTCTGGCCCGGGCGCTGCCCTAGCTCAGAATAATACGTTCGATAAGGGTGTAGCGCCGAACCAGCCGGGCTAAGCAAGTAATGAACTCTTGGTAATCCACGGATGGAGATTACGCTGCATTCATCTAATCACGTTGACGTTCCTCTCTGCATCGCTTTAATCGACAGGGCCATTGGGGCACGTCCAGCCGGCCGCAATTCATCAGCAAATCTCAAGAGAACTCGCCGGCGTCCACGCCGATGCGGGCCGCCGATTCTTGTTCGCATTCGGGTGTCAGAACATTCGTCTCGTTTCCGGCCCGCCGCGGGTAGCACTGTCCTTCACTCAGATCGGATTAATCAGTCCCTCTTCGGTCGCCTTGCCGTTCCGCACCAGGAAAAGCACAGCCCCAGTCGCGATAAGAGGGATCAGGCTGGCGGTAATCAGAATGGGCTCGAAGGAATATCGATCCGAGACCACTCCTATCAGAAACGTTGCGATGATCGTTCCAATTCCTGCCCCCGTCCCGCTCATCCCACTCACGGTGGCGACACTCCCGGTGCGATATAAATCCGCTGGAAGAGCCAGCACGACGGTGGAAAAGCTCGCGTATGCCAGGGTTGCTATGGCGAAACAAAAGATCATGGCGGGGAACGAGCGAAAGAAAACCGTGGCGGCCAGGGTGGTCATTCCAAGTCCGGAGATCAGTGCCACAAACCGCCGTGCCCGTCCCGTTGACCACCCGCGCCCGATCAGCCAGCTTGAGAATCCTCCGCCCGCGAAGTTACCGATATCGGCTGCCAGGAAAGGAACCCAAAAGGCAAGCAAGCTTTCCTCGGGACGAAATCCGCGCGAGACCAGATAGATCGCAAACCAATCCGTGATGAAGAACCAGACCGGGTCTGTGAACGATTTCGCGATGATGATGCCCCACGTCTGATGCAAACGCAACAATGTCCGATACGGCAGGGGCGCGGCGCCCGATGGGGAGGCATCGCTGCGCTCCCGGAGGATGTATTCACGTTCCGCCGGCGACAACCGGGGGTGCTCCTCGGGTCTTCGATACAGCCAGCGGAAAAGCGGGAGCCAAAGCAGCCCGAGCACTCCCGTCACCACGAAAGCGCTGCGCCAGTCTCCGGTAAGCCGGTAGACTTCATATACCAGAAAGGGGGCGACTGCGCCGCCGATGGCGGAACCGCTGTCGAAGAGGGCAACCGCCCATCCGCTTTCCTTTCGGGGGAACCATTCGGCCACGGCCTTAGTCGCAGCGGGCCAATTTGCCGACTCACCCGCCCCTAGCAGAAATCGAAACGCGCACAGGCTTCGAAGACCGGTCGACAGCGATGTAAGCATGGCCATCACCGAGTAAAAGGCCACGGTGAAGGAAAGGCCCCGGCGAATGCCGGCCTTATCGAGGTAGAACCCCGACGCAGTCTGGCCGAACGAATACGAGATGCGAAAGCTGATAATGAGCAACGCAAACGTGGAGTTATCCCAGTGGAAATCGCGTTTGATATACGGCGCCAGAACGCTTAGCGTCTGCCGGTCAATATAGTTAATGACGGTTGAGAGGAACAGGATGCCGCCGATATACCATCGCAGATTGGCGATCGGCTTCTTGCCCGAGCTTTCCTGCTTAACATTTTCATCAGTTTGCACCATAGATTTTTTGCCGGCGTCAATCGATGATGACACGGCGCGGCACGCTTTGAACCTTGGCGTACAATCGGAGGCATGAAACGCGCGGTTTCTCCAGCGATGAGATTCGCCCTGACAGCAGCAGTTTTCGCTGCGGGTCTTTTGGCACAGCAGCCGAAAATGATCGACGCCCATGTCCATCACAACGGAGATCTTGAGTTCCTGACGAAGCTGGTTGCGAGGCTCGCGAAGCTGGGCGGGATGGCTTTTCTACTCACCAAGCCCGAGCACTTGACGCAGGTGCAGAGCTTCATGACCATCCACCCGGGCCGTCTGATTGGCTTTGGTGATATTTCGCTTGACGATCCCCATGTGTTGCAGCAGATCGATGCTTTTCACGCAGCCGGCTTCGCGGGCCTTGGTGAAATTTCGAGGACTCTGAAGCCGTTCGACCATCCCAGCTATACGCCGGTCTACGATCGCGCCGCCAAGTACGGCATGATGCTTCTGTTCCACACCGGCATAGTGAATCGCACTCGGCCGGAGGTACCGGAAGATGTGAGTGTCGACCGGTTACGAGTCACGTTGCTCGACAATATTGCCAGGCGGTATCCCGGCATCACAATCATCGGTGCGCACCTGGGCAACCCCGACTACGCCTGGGCCGGCGAGATCGCGCGATGGAACCCAAACCTGTTTTTCGACCTGTCTGGTTCAACGTTGATCAAAAAACAGGAAGATCCGCTGTTCTTCAAGTCGATCTTCTGGTGGTCGAGCATCGCCAGTCCTCACTCCCCGAAAGCGCAGGCGAGCGCCTTTGAGAAAGTCGTCTTCGGGTCCGATGTCTTCGGCGGCGAGCTTGAGGAACTCGATCGTTCCATCGAACGCTACGAACGAATGTTGAACGCCTGCGGCGTCTCGAAAGAGGCACAGGCCAAAATCTTCGGTGGAACACTCTTGCAAATACTAAATAGAGGGAAGCCCTGACGATCGGGCACGCTCCGCGGAAGCCGTTCCCGGCTCAGACCCGATGAATTCTCTGCAATCCGGGCCAGCGGTCAAAGTCGGCGTCGAAGGTCAGGATTGACTTGATTCCGTGGCGCTCCATCACGGCGATATGGACGGCGTCGCGCGCCGGGATTGACGCACGGTTTTGCGCGATCTCCGCGGCCCGCATGACGTCCGCTTTCTCGATTCCAAGAACATCGTCGACGATGTCCAAAACTACCTGGAAGGCTGGCCCGATGGCTTCCCGTTTTCCGATTGCCGTGTACCTATGCAGGATTTCCTGAAGCACCTCCGCGTCCGTGACCAGTCGTTGTCCCGCCGCGACAAGCCGTTCCAGCAGAATCTGCGCCTCACTCTTATGCGGATGTGGCGCGCCGATTAGATACATCGGGATATTGGAATCGATGAAGATCAAGCTTCATAGCCCCGCTCGATCTCGCTGAGCATCTGCTCAATGCCGGCGCTCGGGAACGAGAGTTCGGCAGCGCGCCGGATGGCATTCAGCTTCATCTCAGGATCGTTCACCGGTTTGTGTGCGCGCGCCTCGCGGAGGGTGCGGCGCACCCACTCTCCAACCGTGAGGCCCTCGCGACTCGCGAGACTCTGGACGTCATTCATTTCCTGGTCAGGCAGCAAAACTTGAAGGCGCTTACTCATAAAGTGAGTATAGAACGCTCACTCTATGAGGAGGGTCTGTATACCTCAACGCGACTCCTGCTAATCCGCAACGGCGTGCAAGGCGGCGAGCGCCGCGGACACCAGCACATCCGCGGCCTCTTCGGAGAGCGGAGTGGTTTCCACTTCGTAGCCGCCGTGCGGAAAAGCTTCGCGGGTAGGGATATAGCCAAACCCGCCATTGCTGTACCCCGACACCAGAGTGTACGGGAATGGAGATTCAGCCTTGATACGCAGTCCGATCTCTGAGAATGGCTCGCCGGCAACGCTCACCAGCGCGGCGTCCCCAATTCGTATGACTTGCAAGGGCCATGGAATGGACGTCTTCCCGAAAACCAGCCGGGCGCGATCCGCCGCCATGCCTGCTTGCGTCGCGCGCGCGTTCGCATCGCGGACCTGTTGAACCGTGCCGCGCCGCTGCAGTTCGCTCAGTTCGCTGCGCCGCAACTGTGCGATTCGCTCCATCTCATCGGGATCGGGTTGCAGGCGGGCCGGCAGATCCACCGTGGTGCTTTTCATCCGCAGCACCGTGGGTGGTTTCTCCACTGGAACTTCGTCGTAAAGCCCAATGCGGGCTCCGGATTCCTGAATGCCTCGAAGCTCCAGCCGCGTCGGCTGCGTATCGATGTTCCAAGCAAGCTTCGCGGCTTCGTGGCCCAGAATAGTGCCTAGACGGCGATATACTTTCAGATCGCCGGTGAACCCCCGCCGTGGACCCAGGTCCCCCGTTGCGCCTTGCAAGAACAGGCAAGCGCCGCCAAGCGATTCTTCCACTACCCGTTTCGCGGCACCGGGATAGTCCGGAGTAACAAACTCATTCTCCCAAGCCATCGTTGTCGGATGACAGGCATAGTGCAGGATGGTCGCGATCGGTTGCCCGACGGTCGTATCGAATCGCAGCAGCGACACGGTCCGATCCACCACTCCCGCCTCGTTGTGACCGACGAAAGTTCGCTGCTCACCGTCCTGAGAACGCCGGTTTACGTTGATATCGCACTCACCGAGCGCAATGCCAAACCGCGCGGGACGAAGCGTCCGCGACGCCTGCCAGACAGCGCCGGCGATCTGACCGGGAAGCGCCTCTATATACGACAGCGCCATATCCAGGCCTTCGCGAATCATCGGCAGCCGGAAAGTATTAGGGCCCGAGTGAGTATGGGTACAGGAAAATCGCACGCGATCGCGGCTCAGGCCCGCTGTCGCGCAAATCGCGGTCATAATCCTCTCGGTGACCGCCGTGTCGAAGCCGATCGCGTCGGCGTCCACAATGGCGAGGCGTTCACCGCCGCTTTGCAGCACCAAGGCCCGCGCCTGTAGAGGCAAGTCGTTTCCCCGGGAACGCTGATGCATTTGTGCGCCCCAGCCGCCTTGCGGGATGCCGGGAGCCGGGCTGATATCGGCAACGCCGGTGCCTGCTTGCAGTTGTTCGCTATCCGTCATGACTTTACCGGGCCCCCTCGCGGATCTGAGCGGCGATGTATCTGCTGTAACCGAGCCATCTGTAACCCACCCATCCGTGTCTGCCATTTTAGCCAAGAACCACAACTTCGTGGTCCAGTATCGAAGTGATTTCCAGCTCGGCAACACCTTGGCTCACGCTTACGGGCCGGCTGCCTCCAGCCACCAACAATCGAGCGGCACGCCCGCCGACGCCTTGGGGCAGCTTGATCTTCACCTTGATTGGCCCTACCGGAATGAGTTCCTCAACCGGAGCGCGCCAAGTGCCCGCGCTCGTCAGATTGACAAGATGCAAAATCAACCGCCCCGGCTGCCGATACAAATGACAATCGATCAGACCGGGCCCTTCCACTGACAGCGGAATGCTATCACCGCCGATCCACCGGACGATGTTCGCCAGAAGGTCCCCATGGTCGGGGAGATGCTCCTTCGCATAGCGTCGATCCACATTCGCGGGCAGGAACGCAACGCGCGCGTTCCCGTGTTCGGAAAGCACCAGTCCCGGCATGTCGGTCTTCGGTACGCGCATCCACGATGTCTCAGGCGGATACGTTGGGAACGGAGGGATGAAGGTCAGGGGAACAACCGCTCCGGAATCCACCCGCAACGGCGCCAGCGTTCCGCCATACGCCATGATGTCCGTTTCTTCAAAGCCACGCAGCACCGGATGCCGCTTCCCCGTTACAGGCGGCTCATCGCCGGCATTGGGTCCATTCACCTGTGCGCGGAGTTCAGGGCTCAGCCTCAGGTAGGTGTGTGCCTCAGGCAGAAAGCGATCGGCCGCGGCCCTTTGCTGCAAGCCCTGCCGCTGCTCTCGCATATTCGGTAGCTTCGGCGCGGGAGACGTGCGATGAGCGCGAAACAAATCGGCCAGTTCGAAGTCGGCGCGCCCGTCGCCCCATTCGTTGTATAAGCTGGTATCCCCCGTCGCGAATAGCGACCCGCCCTTCTGCACGAAGCGGCGGATGGCGGCGCATTGCTCACTGGAAAGCGCACCCAGGTTCGGCAGAATCAATGCAGTAAGTTTTTCGCCCTCGCGTTCTATGGCATCAATGTGAACGGGTACATAGGGAATCCGCGCGCGCACCAGCGCATGCATGAATCCGCTATACGGAGCGTCCACCAACTCGGCTGCATCGTCACGGCCAAAGAAGTCGGTGTTCCGCTGCGACCACACCAGGCCCACGGATGCGACAGGCTGCCGGTCGATCATATACGGCTGATTGGCCTTGTACCAGTTCATCACCGGCACTGGAGTGGCGTACATTCGCCGGTCCTCGTGATAGGCGGCGATAAAGTGCCACCATGGCTGAATGCCGCCCGCCAGCCCATCGATCATCCACATGCGCCCTTCCGCCGCGGGCTTGCCCGCCAAGCGGTAATAGCCGGGGCCCGATTCGTACATTGCCATGGATTCCGGCGCCAGCTTGTCCCATCCCAACAGGCCGTGGACGCGCTTTCCGGTATCGCCGTTCTGCTGAAAGCCCGTTTCATCGTCGCGCCGCTGATGGTCCAGCATCATGATGTGCGCACGCTTGCAGATCTCCGGCAGGTCCCGGAACGACCTTGCCTGCGCGGACACTGAGCCGCTGTTCATCCCCGACCAGATACAGTCCGGGCCGCCCGCGGCCTGTGTGGTCTTGTTATTCAATTCCCAAAGTTCCGTGCGGCGGGCGTAGTTCCACAAAATCCAATCGCGGTATGCCTGATCGTCCCAATCCGCCCGTCGAGGTAGAGCCCCGCCTGTCTTCGCCCGGAACTTCTTTTGGCAGTTCTCGCAGTAACAGATGTTTTCGCGGCCCATGCCGGCCCAACTGTTATCGGTGATGCCCTCCGGATGAGATCGCTCGATGATCTCGCGCAGTACGTCCTGCAGGTAATCGTCGTAGTAAGCGCTGTTGATGCAGGTGATGTATTTGTCCGCGGCGCGGTATGGCTTGCCGTTGCTGTCCCGCGTAAACCAGTCCGGATGAGCTTCGAAGAAGTTTTCCGCGGTTCGGTTCGAATCCATGCGGGCCATTACAAAAACGCCGTCGTCATGGGCGGCTTTCGCAAGCTCGCCATAAAGATCGCGCCCGTTGAGAAACTCGGCTCGATAGTGCAGCGGGAACTTGCTGGGGTAGTACGCGACAATTCCACCGGCATTGATGATGACGGCCTGCACCTGCGTTCGCTTCCAGTAATCCCGCCACCATGGGATGTCATAACGCACCGGATCCTTCTCGGTGATATTGGTTTGCCCCCAGCGGTAAGCGCGGCGATACCACGGCAACGCCGCATTGCCCGCGCTCGATTGCGCTTCCCCTTCTTGCATCAATCCCACACCACCCGCGGCGACGAGCGCATTGCCCAAATTGTTGCGCATAAAATCGCGGCGTGACGTCGCACCGGTCTCTGACCTTCCGTTCATTGGTTTCCCGCTTCTAGAACACGTACTTCAGCGCCAGTTGCATGTTACGCGCGTCGTTCGATTTTCCGGTTACCAGTCCGAACGAACCACTCGTGGGATCTGTAACCGGATTCAGCCAGTTGGGGTGGTTCAGGACGTCAAACATTTCAAACCGGAATTGTAAGGTCTGCGCCTCATGGATTTTGATGTTCTTGCGAAGACCCATGTCCCAGCTCCAATAACCCGGACCGCGGAGAGTGTTGCGCAACTGCGTTCCGAAAGTGCCCGCCGCAGGCTGCGAGAATGCGGCTTTGTTGAACCAAACCGCGGAATTGGTAAACGGTGTGACGGTTGTGGACGAATCCCCGGATAGCGTCCAGAACTGGTTCCCGCTACCGGTACCGACGCCGGCGATATCCGCGCTGGTTCGAACGGAAAGCGGAACGCCGGACTGCGCCTGATTGATGCCCGATATTTCCCAGCCGCCAAGCGCCATTTGCAAGAGCCTGTTGTTGCTGTTCTTGAAGAATGGCATGTTGTAAATATAGTTCGCCACCAATACGTGAGGGCGATCGAAA
>JANXXV010000011.1 GCA_025350445.1 Bryobacteraceae bacterium
TACCAGCGTGCGGCTGGTGCAGGCGATGTAAATGGAATCGTAAAGCGCCGCGCCTCCGCCCGGCTTCATCTTGCGAAGCTTCTCCAGAATCTTTTCCGGGTCGCTAGTGGTGTTCACCTGCAACTCCGCTTCATTGGCGTAAGAAATCAGATAGCCGCTATACTTCTTATCGTTCGGCAGCAGATTCAGCACCAGCTCTTCGGCGGCTTCCTGGTAGTTCTTCCAGTGCATGCGGCTGGCGTTGCTGGCATCCATTAGGAAACCCACCACAACCGGCTGATTACGCTCGCGGGTGAAGTAACGGATGGTCTGTTCCCGTCCGCCATCTACAATCTTGAAGTCTTTTTGATCGAGATCGGAGACGAAACGGCCTTTGTCGTCGGTCACCGTCACCGGCACAATCACCTCATTCACCGAGACGGAGATCGGCTTACCGGACGTAGCAACCGGCCCGGATTTTGGCCCGGACTGTGCGAACAACAGAGACGACGCGAGCAAGAGTGCGAAGTTTCGACCCAACATAGACGGGATACCTGCCCTAATTATAGGCCACTTACCGCTGCACGCGGCCAGATCCGCCACCTTTGATCAATTGATGCACCTCTTCAGCACTGAATCGATTGAAATCGCCGGGGATGGAGTGCTTCAAACAGGACGCCGCCACCGCGAATTCCAGCGCCTCCCGCGGCGTTGCCAGCGCATTCAACCCGTAGATCAGCCCGCCGGCAAAACAGTCTCCGCCACCCACTCGATCCACAATATGGGTGATCTCGTAGTGCCGGCTGACGAAGAACTGCTTCCCGTCATTGAAACATGCCGACCAGCCGTTGTGCGAGGCGCTGCGCGATTCGCGCAGCGTTACCGCAATCTGTTTCAGGTTCGGATAAGACGCCAACACCTTGTCTGTCAGCTTGTGATACTGATCGTGCTCCAGCTTTCCCGAGTGCACGTCGGCATCGGTTTCAATCCCCAGCGCCATCTGGCAGTCTTCTTCGTTGGCGATGCAAACGTCCACGAATTTTACCAGCTCGCTCATTACTTCCTTCGCCGTCTTGCCGTACTTCCACAGATTCTTGCGATAGTTCAGATCGCAGGAAACGGTCAGCCCCAGGTCGCGCGCCACGCGGACGCTCTCGAGCGCCAGATCGGCCGCGCTTTGGCTGATGGCCGGCGTGATGCCGGTGATGTGGAACCAACCGGCGTCCTTAAGGGACTTCACGAAATCGATGTCGCCCGTCTTGCCCAGCGCGATGGAACTGCCTTCGCGATCATAAAGCACTTTCGATCCGCGTTGATTGGCGCCGGCTTCCACGAAGTAAATCCCGAAGCGCCCCTTGCCTCGCACAATGTAGGAGGGGTCCACGCCAAAGCGGCGCAACTCGCCGATGAAGGCATCTGAGATGGCGTTCGCCGGCGGCAAGATCGTGACAAACCGCGCGGGCAATCCAAAACCCGAAACCGCGACGGCCACGTTCGCCTCGCCTCCTCCGAACGTCGCCAGGAACTGCGGCGACTGCATGAATCTTTCAAAGCCCGGGGGCGCCAGGCGCAGCATGATCTCACCAAAGGACACGACTGTTTTCGACATGAATTTCCGATTGTATCAACGCTTAGAGAATCCTGAACAGATACATGTTATCCAGTTGCGCGGCAATCTCAATTCCCCAGTCGCCGGGATGATTCGCCATCGAGGTTCCAATCAGTCCGCCACCGCTTTTCCCCACAGGGACCACAATGTAATGCAGGCCCGCGCGGCGTACCATTCGCACTGCCGGGTGGCGCAGATTGATGGCAGGCCGAACGGTACGCGGGGCGGGGAATTGTACCCAAGTTTCATCCGTACGCTGTCCGTAGATTTCCAAACGCGGTTCATTCTCCGCACTGCGGCCCACAATGTCGATTGAGCTAAGCGTCTCGGGCTGGCCGAAATCGACTTCGAAGAACATCCCGGGCCGCGCCGCTTCCCACGTGCGCCAGCGCGATATCAGATTCTGATCGAGGCCAAGCGGTGCTTCCCACGAATTCGGCCACGCATCTAAAGTCCATCGCCTGCTATTTCCCACTTTGTGCTCACCGCGGAATAGCTCAATTTCGTGAACACTCCAGATCTGTTCCGTTGAAGCGGTTTGCCGGACTCGAATGGCCTTGATAGGCTGTTCGGAAAACCAGGCGCGCTGGTCGTAGAGAACTCCGCGTTCCTGTAACAGCGCCACCTCGAATCCACTGGAAAGATTGTCGCCAGCAGCGGTCTGGTAGGACCCCACCACCTCGCGATCCAAGAGTGCGAGTTGTAGACCATACAGATCGAAAATCCGGTCGGCAGGCAATGTATTGGCTTCAATCATCTCCGCTACCCGATAGTCCCACGAGACCCTCTGCATAAAGTGAGGCTCTGATTCCAATCTAAGCGCGGCCTGCCACGGGAACAGTTCAGGGTAGGACGGGGCATATTGTTCGAGCAGAGGCGGAGCGCATCCGATAGCCTGAATTAGCAAGAGCGCATAGGCACCAGCCCGAGGTACGGCCATCGCCATGGCCAATGCCATCAACGGTAGAGACTGCATCAGAAACCGCGTGCCCATGTTGAAGAGCCACGGCACAGCTAGCACCGTGGCCAGCGCGACGATGATGCGGCCATTCCGCCGCCGCAGCGCCAGCAAAGCGATCGGGGCCAGCAGAAATACCGGACCCGCCACGCCCTGCAGTTTGGTGCCGCCTATCGTAATCTCAAGCGGCAGATCGAGCAGCGAGACGCCTCCGTAAGACCGCATGGATTTCGAATACAGCTCTTCCGTGGCGATGTGAAAGAACGGATTCGGGAAAAAGCGATTCAGCAACGGGGCCACAGGATTGCCAACCTCCACGGCGTTGCGGATCATCCACGGCGCGATCATCAGCAGTGCAGCGGCACTGAACCAAAGCACCGGCTTCCAGCTGCGAAAAGTCATCAGATACACTCCGGCGCAAACTGGAATCAGCACTCCGGTGATCTTGCAGCAGTAGCAGAATCCGGCGGCAAGTCCGGCTAATAGCAGTAGCCGGTTATCGCGTTCATCCCGCCACATCAACAACAGCAGCAACGCGCCGGCGGTATAGAACACCAGTGCCGCATCGGTGAATGCGGAAGTGCCGCTGACGCCCGCCACCGGCGTACAAAGATAGATTGCCGCCGCGATGGCCGACACCTCAGGCGAAGCTCCAAGACGTCGTCCGATCTCGATGAGCGGCGGAAAGGTTGCCAGGAACAGGGCAAGATGAACCAGCTTCGCCGCCGACGAACCGCCGACGGCATACGCCATAGCGAACAGGTTCTCCATTCCTTGCGGCAGCCGTTCATAGAAGCTGATCTGATCTCCGAATCCACCCGACCGCAAAGACTCCACCGCCGGCATCAGGTGGTATACGTTCGCGTCGGCGCGGGTTTCCGGAGCCAGTGCCTGAACCACATAAAAAAGTCCGTAGGCCACCAAGACCGCCGTCACGATCCGTGGCAGCCGAGGCCAACCAAGCGAGCCCATTCGAAGCCAAACTAAGGGCACTGCCGAAGCGATGCCGAGTGCAATCATTCCGCGCAACCCGGCATGTCCGGACAGCCGGAGAAAGAAGAGCAACAGACTTAACACCGCTGCTCCGAAGCCGAGCGTGAGCGGGAAGGGAAGCATGCGCCAAAACGTCAACGCGCGTCCCAGCGAGAAGGCCGCGGCCAGCGTCAGTAAGGCGCCGAGTAATACCAGTAGCAGGGCGGGCAATCCTTATATGATATATATGATTTAGCTTTTGGAGGCTTACTAATATGTACTCAAGACGAGATTTCGGCAAGATCGCGCTGGCCGCGGCTCCGCTGGCCCGCTTGTACGGCAAAGTGGATTCCAAGGTGAACGGCGTGCAACTCGGGGCGCAGAGCTATAGCTTCCGCGACCGTCCTCTCGATGAGGCCCTCAAGGCCATGACCGAAATCGGAATCGGCGAAGTGGAACTATGGCAGGGACACATCGAGCCTCCCAAAGGTACCTCGCCGGACGATCTGAAGAAATGGCGAGTAGCCCCGGAAACCCTCATCCAGATGAAGGAAGTGAAGAAGAAGTTCGATTCCGCCGGAGTCCATATTTACGCCTTGAACTATAGCTTCCGCTCGCAGAACACCGACGAGGAAATCGAACACGGCATGGAGATGGCTAAAGCTCTCGGCACCAAATACATCACTGCGTCATCGAAGGTCAGCCTTGCGGGACGCATCAACGGATTCGCCAAGAAGCACGGCGTGATTGTCGCCATGCACGGCCACGATAACACTAAAGATCCGGATGAATTTTCCACGCCGGAAAGCTTTGAAAAAGCAATGGCCGGGAATTCGAATATCAAGATCAATCTCGACATCGGCCACTTCACCGCCGCCGGTTTCGACCCGCTGGACTACCTGGAAAAGATGCACAAGAACATCGTCACCTTGCACATCAAAGACAGGAAGAAGAACCATGGCGACAATGTGCCATTCGGCGAGGGCGATACCAATATCAAGGGCGTGCTGCAGATCCTGAAGACGAAGAAGTACCCGATTCCCGCCAACATCGAGTACGAATATAAAGGCGCGGACACGGTGGCCGAAGTGAAGAAGTGCCTGGATTACTGCAAGGCGGCGCTGGCTTAAGAGCCGGCGTCCCGGGCTGATAACAGATCCAGTTCGCGCTGCAAGGTGCGGAAGACGTCATCGCTAATGCGGTCCTGATCCCGTAGTTCGATCGCTCTCGCGTTCTCGATCTTGCGTAGGGCTTCGGCCAACATCTGGTGGCGTTCATAGTGCTCGGCCGGCTTACCGCCTTCCGTGTCAGTGGACGCCGCCAGCGCTGCCAAGCGGTGCTCATAATGAAGAATCAGGTCGTCGTAGACCGGGCCATATTCGGGCTTGTCCTCACCACGCCGTTCTTCCAAATGCCGGAGCCCGGCTTCAATCAGCATTCTCCGCGCCTCCATTTCCTCGCAGCCTTCCATCCCGGCGCCAGCCAGACCTAGACGCCGGATCACGGCCGGCAGCGTGAGCCCCTGCAGCACCAAGGTGACGAAGATCACACAGAAGGTGAGGAATAGTATTACGTTGCGATGCGGAAATGGGTCGCCGTTCGCCAGCGTCTCGGGCAGCGCGATTGCTGCCGCCAGGGCCACTACGCCGCGCATGCCCGTCCATCCAACCACGAATATCGCCTTGGGCGGCGGCATCGCTACCTCCTGGTGCAGCAGCTTCCGCCGGATCAGGTTGGAAACGTAGGCGCCCGGAAATATCCAGACCAGCCGCAACACAATTACCAGCGCGCTGAAAAGCGCCCCGCCTACCAGCAGCCGAGGCAGGCTCATCGTCCCAATGCCCGCCAGGATGTAGGGAAGCTGTAGGCCAATCAGCACGAACACGATGCCGTTCAATACGAACACCAGCGTGTTCCACACGGCGAATGCCTCAATGCGAACCTGCGAGGAAAGAAAACTAGCGCTGCGGCGGCCAAGAAACAGCCCGCAAACCACCGTCGCCAGCACACCGGAGGAGTGAACGCTCTCGGCCGCCAGATAGACAGCGTACGGCGTAAGGATGCTCATCGTGATCTCGATCGGCCCGTCGTCGATGCAGCCTTCCAGCCAGTCCACAAAATACCCCACCAGCAGCCCGATCGCAATACCTCCCGCCACCAGATACAGCAGGCGTGCGCCGCCCTCGGCAAGCGACGGAGTGTGTCCGGTAACCAGAAGCGCCACCGCGAACTCCAATGCCAGCAAACCGCTGGCGTCGTTCACCAGGCTCTCGCCTTCCAGAATGTCGGTGATCTGGTGCGGTAAGTTCAACTTTTTGGCAATGGCCGTTGCGGCGATCGCATCGGTGGTGGAAACCACGGCTCCCAGCACCAGGCCCAGCTTCCAATCAAAGCCGGGCAGAATCCATTGGGACACCGCGGCCACTCCGAAAACCGTGAAGCCTACCAGGCCGAAGGCCAGGAATCCGATGCTCACGAGGTTGAATTGGAAGTCGCGCCACGAAGTGGTGAAGGCCGCGGCATAAAGCAGGGGCGGCAAGATCGCCAGAAACACAACGTCCGGATGAAGCGAAATTCGCGGGATGGCCGGCAGCAGACTAATAAGGAGTCCGCCTATCACCAGAACGATCGGATACGGCGTACGCCATCGTAATGCCAGGGCGCCGAAACCTATAACGAGCACCAACAGCAGCATGAGCACTAGCTCGGTTTGATGAATGCCGGTTTCTTGCATCGAAGTTACTCCATAATACGGCGGTCACATTCGGCGATTTCCGACTCGGCCAACTTTCGGCGCCGCGCCGTTTCCGCGGTTTGCGGCTGGCAGTTAGTCCAGCGGGCGAGATTCTTCTGAAATAGCATTCGCGCCCAGCCGTAGTGGCGGTTGGAAAGCAACATTCGACCGTACAGATCATCCAGGTCGGAAGCCGCCTCGAGCGCAGCCAGTGTTGGACGCCTAACCGAAAGCAGGCGCGTCATTATCGGCTGACCCTTGGTAATCAGCGCCGCCGTCTGGTCCGTCTTCCGGCTTCGCAGTAAGTCTTCGGCTTGCCGGTTCAACAGGTTCAGCTGACGCACAGCTTCTCCGTACCACGCTTCCGCGGCCGGAGTCTCCGCGGGCAGCGGTTTCACTGGAGTTGGTGCGCAACCTGCTAGCAAGAGAGCGGCGAAAAGTGCTGTGAGGCGCATTGATTCCAGGATATCCTTTGCGTATTTGCCGATTGTGCAGCAGAATAGGTTCGATGACTGCCGGTTTGTTTCCTCCTCTAGGCCGCAAGGTGAAAGCACTGATGGTGTGGCCCCGGTTCCCGCCGTCCTTCTGGGGCTTTGAAGGAGTGCTGGAAATGCTCCCTGAATGTGCGATGACGCCGCCTTTGGGGTTGATTACCGTTGCCGCGCTTTGCCCGCCGGCGTGGGAGATCCGGCTGATCGATCACGCGTTCGAGGAATTGCGCGACGAAGACCTGCTGTGGGCGGATCTGGTGATGATCAGCGCGATGCATGCGCAACGGGCCGATGCGCGGTCTATTCTTGCGCGCTCCCGCTCACTCAAGCGGCGCACCTTTATCGGCGGCCCGTGGGCCAGCAGCGACCCGGATGCCGTGCTGCCTGACGCCGACCATGTGCTGGTGGGGGAAGCGGAAGAAGTTTTCGCCGGGATCGCCGGCGAACTGGAACTGGGCACGGCGCGCAGTTTGTACCACGCGACCGAGAAGCCAGACATGACGCGCAGTCCGATTGCGCGATTCGATCTGTTGCGGCTGGACAAGTATACGTCGATGCCTGTTCAATTCTCACGCGGGTGCCCGTTTCAATGCGAGTTCTGCGATATC
>JANXXV010000055.1 GCA_025350445.1 Bryobacteraceae bacterium
ATCCTTCAATCCCGCCCAACTTGGGTAGTGATACGTGACACGCATTTTCTTAACGCCCGGCAGATCGACGGCAGTGAGGGTAAACGTGCCGGAACGGACACCGCTTGACTCGACATAATACTCGACCGAATCAGGGAGTCCGGCGAACAGGAATTCGTGTTTGGAGCCGCCGGGCTGGGGCTGCATGACGGCTTCTTCCCACTTGGACGCGCCACGGTACTTGGCGTAAAAGTTCACATGCATCGACTGAAAACCAACAAGCTGCGCGGAAATCAATTGATCGGACTTGCGGCGGACTGTGCGGTTGCCGGGGGTGACCTGGATTTCGTAAAAGGCTTTCATGCCGTCCTTGGGCGCTCCCGCCCAAAGTAGCGAAGCGCCGTGGCCCATGAAGCCGGGACCGGAAATAATCAGCCAGACCAGCGTAATAGCAGCGGCAGTGGCAGCGGACAGCGAGCCGAAAATCCAGCCGTCGGTGACAATGCTTTTCGGAGTGGCGTGCGCGGCGACAGCCATGGTGTCGGCGGCCAGAAGTTCCAGAAACGGATCGTTCGTTGGGCGCTTACCGACGAAGGTGAGCAGGCGTTCATTGAATGCGGGAACGGACTGCTCAGCGCGGCGCGCGGCCCAGCCGCGATTGAGCCGCATGAACGGGATCACCAAACCGAAACCGATGGCGAGCGCCAGGGCAAGGAACAGGCAGAGACGCGCCGTGGTCAGGCTGGCCGGCGAGAAAGCGAACGCGTTGATGACCAGCACCAACACGACAGTGGCAATCAACGCCGCCAGCGCCGTACACGCGATGCCGCGGGAGATAGCACTCCAACGAAGCCGCGATTCCAACTCCCGCAGGTACACATTTACTTGATCAAGGGGATTCACGCTGCCTCCTTCCGGACCATCGGTTGATTTTCCGCTACCAGATAGCGGCTTGCAAATATCGATTCGAACAGAGAGACGATTAACAGCGCCAGCGCGAAATACCACCACAGGCTCCAGGGCGCGGTGCGAGGCGCGGCCGCTCCGCCCGGGCCGTTCTGTTGCCCGGCGCCGAGGCCCATGTTCTGCCAGAGGGCTTGCGTCTCTTTGGGGATAACGGTGAGGTCGGATTCGCGGCGGTCCGCGTGGACGGCGATCAGTTCATGCCGGCCATTGGCGCGGCGGATTTCAAAGAAGCCTTCGCGCGGCAGACGGAAATTCTGTGCTGAAGTAGATTGGGTCAGCGTGAGGGCGCGCT
This sequence comes from Bryobacteraceae bacterium, assembly GCA_025350445.1. The sequence goes on from JANXXV010000055.1 coordinate 1,238, forward strand.
TGCCGTCGGGATCGAGCACTTCCACCGACGTGCCCTGGTCTTTGCTGGAGCGGAGTTCAAGATACGAATCCACGGCGATGTCGGCGGCGGATTTCTCTACACCGCTGAGGTAGTAGGCCGATTGCTCAATGAATGGCACGAATGAAGTGTGCAGTGGAAAATCGTTGGCGATGTTGTCGAAGGTCGATGCGAAAACGAGCGCGCGGCCTTCTCCGATTTTCTTTTCCAGTATGAGCGGCGTTTGGTCCGTTAGCTTGGCTAAGACGCGGGAGTTGCCGGGGACAACCTGGATGGTCTGATAAAATTTTACGCCGTCGAAGCTGTTGGTCCGGCTGAGCGCGGGATGCGAAAGATCCACCGAGGTTGCGCCCTGGAAGCGGTCGCCGGCGCGGGACGACATACGCGGTTCGGCGATGGCTTCATCGAAGATGGGAACCCTGGGTTTGGTGGCCGACGCCGAACCGAGCGCGATCAGCACCGATCCTCCAGCCCTCACGTACTTCTTGAGACTCTCTTCAAATTCCGCGGGCAGGTACGCGACGTCGGACAGAACGACAAACGCATACTTGATCGGCGATATGTTTGCCGTTTGGTCGCTTGGGACCGCATCCACGGCCAGGGCGGAGTCGGCTGGCGATTCCAGAGCGGCGCGGTAGTAGAGAGCGCCGCGCGGGTTTCTCCCTTCGTGGACGAAAAGAACGCGGCCTGGTTCTTTGCGTTCAAGCGCGAAGAGGATACGGTCGTCCTGCGCCAGCTTATCGTGAGCGGCAATGCGGACTTCGCCGCGGTTCAGGCCGTAGGGTGCGTCGGGCAGATAGAACTCGACCGTGGCGCGTCCATTGGCTGCCAGCTTGATCTTTTTCGATTCGATAACTTTGTTGTTCAACAGTACCGACACTTCGGTTTCCACGGCGGGGGTGCCTACACCGGCCACGGTAGCCAGCACCCGCACCTTTTTCGCCTGGTACACGCTGCGCGGCGCATTCACACTTTCCACGAACCAGTTCGGCTCATCGACGTTTGCCAGGGGATGCAGAATCACGCTGGTGTTGCCGCCCAGCGCGAGTTCGGAGAACGGCGAAGGCAGCGAGGTCTTTTGCATGTCGCTGAAGATGTGAACTTCCACCGGCGTGCGGCTCGACTGCGCCGTGGACCGGAGCATCTGCGAGAGCTCAGCGTATCCACTGCGGCCATCACCTTGCGTGACCGATTGAATGGCACTGCGAAGCTCCGCCGGGTCTTCAGTCTGTTGGGTCAGCATGTTGACTTGCGTGGAGAAGCTGACCACTTGGCCCAGATCGCCGCCATGAAAGGCGGAGAGTGCGTCGAGTGCCTGCTGCTTGGCCGCGGCGAAGCGATCACCGGTTCTCATGCTGAATGAATTGTCGATGGCGAACAGCCGCAGCTTCTTCCCTTCAGCCTTAGGGTCCACTGCGCGGGTCACGAAAGGATTGGCGAATAAGAGCGCCAACAGCAACACCATCGCCATGCGCATGGCGAACAACAGAAGATATTTCAACC
>JANXXV010000105.1 GCA_025350445.1 Bryobacteraceae bacterium
GCAGAAAACCCCGCAACCGCTCCAGATGCGCCCCGCCCACCCCGAACCGCGCCGCCTTCCCCACGGCATATACTTCAATCGCCTCCCGCAGTTCATACAGGTCCGCAATGTCGGCTCGGGTCAACGACGCAACCGCCATCACCCGGTTCGGCGCCTGCTCCAGGAATCCTTCGCCCGCCAACTGCCGCACCGCCTCGCGGATCGGAGTCCGGCTGATCGCCATCTCCTTCGACAACGCCAATTCCGAAAGCACAGTCCCTCCGCTCCACTGGCCGGACAGAATCTTTCCCTGGATGTACTCATAGGCCCGCTCGCGCGCCGACGAGTCTTTTTGGTGCATCCTTCGATTATGCCTTATTTACCGTATGTAGACAACCTGTCGAATCTTGGATAGAATATCTGCACTACAGGAGTTTCCCGCTATGCGCAGTCTTACCAAATCTCTACTTGCATTCCTAGCCATCGGCTCCATTCTGATGGCCCAAGAGTTCCGCGCTTCCCTCTCCGGACGAATCGCAGACCCGGCCGGCGCTTCCGTGCCCGGCGTCGCCATTAGCGTACGGTCAGTCGCCACAGGCTTGGTGACACCCACCACATCCGACGAGGAAGGCCGCTACCAGGTCTTGTTCCTGAACCCAGGCGAATATGTCCTCACTGCGGAGAAGCAGGGCTTTCAGCGCAGCGTGCAACAGGGTCTGGTGCTGCAGGTTGCCGAGCGCGCCACTCTCGATGTGAAGCTTGCCGTCGGTGAGGTCAGCCAAAGCCTCACGGTCGAGGCGAATGCCGGCGTGATCGAAGTGGAATCGGCCGACCGCGGCCTCACTGTCGACAGTCTCCGCGTCGAGGCCACTCCGCTGCAAGGCCGAAACATTTTCGCCCTCGCCTGGACCACCCCCGGCGTCGCAGTCACCGGCGGGGTCACCCGGCTGCGTCCCTTCGATATTGGCGGCTCGTCCGGCATCTCGGTCAATGGCTCCCGCCCTTCCACCAACGAAGTTTTGATCGACGGAGTATCCAACCTGGCCAAGGCTTCGTCCGTCGCCTACGTTCCTCCGGTCGACGCCACTGATGAATTCCGCGTCCAGACCACCAACTACGATGCCCAATACGGTTGGACCACCGGCGGAGTCATCAATATCCTCACCAAGGGCGGTACCAATGTATGGCACGGTTCGGCATTTGAATTCCTCCAGAACACCCACCTCAACGCCAACACGTTCAACAACAACCGTAACGGCGTGCCCCGGCAGTCCTCCCACATCAACACCTTTGGCGGCTCCCTCGGCGGCGCTATTAAAAAGAACAAGCTCTTTGTCTTCGGCAGCTACGAAAACATCCGGCAGGTGATTCCAGATCCTTTCGTAACTTCGGTGCCCACTGCGCTGCAGCGTACCGGCGACTTCTCGAAGACCTACTACACCCGCGATGGGGCCGGCAACCCGCTCGTCCAGACCATTTTCGATCCGTTCTCCACCATCACCGACGCATCCGGCGCAGTCGTGCGCACCGCCTTCCCCGGCAACGTCATCCCGTCTTCACGCCTGAATCCGATCGCCTTGAAAGTGCTGGGCCTGGTTCCCCCGGGCAGCACTCCCGGCAACGCGCTCACCGAGCTCAACAACCTGGCCACCAGCGGATCCAGCCGCAAGTTCACAGACTTCTTCCCCGAATACACCACCCGTGTCGACTATACGGCCAACGAATCCACCCGCCTCTTCGTCCGGTATTCCCGCAACGCGCTGGCCGAGGCGCGCGGCTTCAAATATTCCACCAATGCCGCGGTGAACCCCGCGGACACCACAGGCAATAGCCCGTTCACCCGCGAGAACCACAGCGCCACCATTCAGCACACCAAGACGCTGAACCCCACCACGGTCCTCGATTTTCGCCTGGGCCTCGCACGCTTCCTTTCGCAGAGCGGCGCATCGGGCGGTGCGAACTACGACCTCGGCAGTCTCGGCTTCTCGTCCCAATTCCAGTCCCAGGCCGCCAAATACTTTCCGAGATTCGGCTGGTCTAACTATGAAGGCGCCGGAGCAAATCCCGTCCAGATCGATCCCATTGCCCAAACCAACTCCTTCCAGGGATCCATCTCCAAAAACATCGGCAGTCATTCGCTCAAGGCCGGCAGTGAATTCCGCCTGCAACGCGCCAATTCGCAGGTGCCCGGTTATGTGGCCGGCAACTTCTCGTTCGATCAGAAGTTCACCGGCAGGAACGCGCTTGCGATTGATCCGACGAGCGGCAACGCCATCGCCAGCTTTCTGCTGGGCACTGCCGAATCCGGCTTCATTGATGTCAACAGCCAGCCGGCCCGGCAGCAGCGCCTCTTCTCCGCCTACATCCAGGACGACTACCGCATCAGCACCAGGTTGAAGCTGAATTTCGGTCTGCGCTGGGATTATCTCGGCCCGCTCACCGATCGCTTCAACGCGCTCACCCGCGGCTTTGATACAACCACCGCCAGCCCGCTGCAAGCCCCCGGCATCAGCCTGAAAGGCGGACTGCTGTTCGCCGGTGTGGGCGGCAACGACCGCGGCATCTTCGTCAAGGACCTGAACAACTTCGCCCCCCGCGGCGGCTTCGCCTATCAATGGAATGAGAAGACGGTGATCCGCGGCGGCTACGGCCTGATGTACGCCCAGACCTACGACGATCCCGGCGGCGCACCCGGCTTCAGCCAGCGCACCGGCATGGTGTCCTCCGTGGTTACCGGCGTCCCGCAGGATACGCTCACCAATCCGTTCCCGGTTGGCATCCTGCGTCCGGTTGGCAACTCGCAGGGACTCGGCACGTTCCTCGGCCAGACGTTCAACTTCTCCGACCCCAATCGCGTCGTACCGTGGACCCACCAATTTTCCCTCGAAGTACAGCGGGAACTCCCGGGCCGGGTACTCCTGACGGTCGGGTATGTCGGCAGCCGGATCCGAGGCCTCTCGGTCGCCAAAGGCTTCAACGAGATCTCGGCGGAATCTTTCGCCTTAGGCGCCGCCGCGCTGACGCAGAACGTAACCAATCCGCTGGCGGGCCGATTGCCCGGCACCTCGTTGAACGGCGCCACGGTGCAGCGTCAGCAGTTGTTACGTCCGTATCCCCAGTTCCTGGGCATCACGCAACTGAACCGGTCGGAGGGCCAGTCCCGCTATGACGGCATTCAATTTGTACTCGCCAAGCGCTTGGCAAAAGGCGTCACTGCCAACTTGTCCTATACCTACTCGAAAACCATCGAACGCGTGAACTACCGCAATGCGCAGGACTCAGCGCTGGAAAAAGTGGTAACCGCCTGGGACATACCCCAAAGCTTACAGCTCAACGGTGTTTACGAGCTGCCGATCGGGACAGGGCGGCACTTCGCGGCCAGCGCGCCGAAGGGGGTGAAGCAGCTGATCAGCGGTTGGGAGATTAGCGGAATCGCCCGGTTGCAGAGTGGCTTGCCGATGAACTTCCCATCGAACGCTGTTCCCACGGGCGCCAGCCCGAAGTATGACGGGCAAAACCTCGACCGCTTCTTCAACACGTGTACGCTACTGGCGAACGGCGCCACCCGCGGCTGTCTCGGCAGCGAAACTCCGGTGTGGGGCATCCGGCCGGCATTCACGCTGCAGACCTGGTCGTCCCGCATCACATCGGTCCGCGTGCCCGGCATTCGCAACCTCGATCTGGCCATCATGAAGCGCACCGCCATCACCGAGCGCGTGACACTCACCTTCCGCACGGAGTTCATGAACGCCACCAACACGCCGCAGTTCTTCAACGGCCCCATTCTGGATGTCAACAGCGGCAACTTCGGCCGCATCTCCGGCGCGCTGGACCAAACGAACCTGCCCAGGTTCATCCAGTTCTCGTTGAAGCTGCAGTTTTAAGCGATGGAAGGGGCAGTCGTCCGCGCCTGCCCCTTTTGTTTTGTTCCAAAATTCCCGCCCCCAAAATCGAGCGTCCTATTCGGCCGGAAAGTATCGGCACGAAGTACTAATGTTTTCCGGCTATAGGTCCACCCCCGCGGGAATTCTATACTCTATGCAATGATGGCCTCCCCTTTCAAATTAGCGGCTTTGGCTTTCTGCTGCTCCCTGCTTTTTGCGCAGAGCAACCTTGCCGCGGTTAGCGGAGTTATCACCGATCCCAGCCTGAATACGGTCCTGAACGCAGAGGTTCGGGCGCGCAGTACCGAGACGGGCGCGGTACGCTCCGCGATCACTCCCTCCACCGGCCGATTTGAGATTCCGGGTCTCACACCCGGCGAGTATGTCATTGAAGTGCAAGCCCGAGGTTTCGCTATGGCGAAACACGCTGTGCGGCTCGAGGTGGGACAGAAAATGCGGCTGGATCTGCCGCTGACGATCGGCGAAGCAAAAACATCTGTAGACGTCACTTCCACTGCGGAATTACTCAGGACGGAAGACGCCGCGATTGGAGAAGTGGTCGAGACCAAGTCGGTTCACGAACTCCCGCTGAACGGCCGCATGTTGCTGGACCTTGCGCTCACCGTTCCCGGCTCTCACCAGGGACACGGAGCGCAGACTGGTTCGATGAACCCGCTTTATTGGCGTCCCGGACAAGCCTCGTCTCTCACCATTGGAGGAAACCGGCCAAACGCCAACTATTTCCTGGTCGACGGCGCCACCAATACGGACCCTACCTTTAACACTCAGAATCTCAGCCTCGCCCCGGATGCGGTCCGTGAATTTCAGGTACAGACCGGAAGTTACTCGGCGGAAATGGGAGGCGCCGGCGGTGGTCAGATCAACATCGTCACCAAAGGGGGAACATCCAAGTTCCACGGAACCGCCTACGAATTTCTGCGCAATGGAGCAATGGATGCCCACAGTTTCAATGAGGACCCCGGTGGAAAGTTCCTGGTGCAGAATAATTTCGGCGCCGCCATCGGAGGACCGTTGGCGGGAAAGAAGACATTCTTCTTCGCTAACTACGAAGGCCTTCGCAAAGTGAAGGCGATCACCTCCATCGGTACCGTACCCACCCAAGAAGAAGCTTCGGGTGATTTCAGCGGATCCGGCGTCAATATTTTCAATCCGTTCAGCCGGCACGCGAACCCAAACTACGACGCCTCAAAGCCGGTCAGCAAGTCGAATCCGGTAAACTTCCGCGATCCGTTCCCAAACAACGTAATCCCGCCCGGCCTGCTCAGCCAGCCCGCCGCCACGATGCTCAACAAGTATGTTCCCCGCCCTAACGCAATGGACATGGGCGCTATGATCATGGACGGCATGCCATCGGTAGTGGGCGCGGGCAACGATTCGAACAACTATCTCGACCAGCGGAATCAGCGGAGCTTCAACGATCAGGGCACTCTTCGCGTCGATCGTGTATTTGATCGCGGCGACAACATCGGTGCGCGCTTCTCAGTCGGGGCCGAGCACGGGTTTACGCCACAGAATCTTCCGGGATTCGGGCTCCTGCATGACAATCTCTCTCAGAACGCCAACATCGGCTGGACACGGGTCTTCACTCCCAACCTCGTGAACACCGCTTCGATCGCGTACTCACGGCTTGCCATGACTCATTCGGAGGAGAACGCGGATACCAACGACATCGTCGGTCAACTAGGCATTCAGGGTGTCGGATTCGGCGGCCCCAGGGCATGGGGTGCTCCCTATTTCAACGTCCAGGGCTATTCCGTGTTTGGCGATACGTATCAGGCCACGCCGATGCAGAGCTGGGACACGATCCTGGAAGGCCGCAATACGCTCGCCCGGCAGCACGGCAGCCACAGCGTCAAGCTTGGCGGCAGCTACCGCCGGTTCATCTGGCCCATGTGGGCCTACGTCCTGAGCCGGGGATACTATCAGTTCACGAACGGATATACCACGCAGACGGCGACGAACGACGGTACTGGTTCCGCGCTCGCCAGTATGGAACTCGGACTGCCGGCCGTCCGGCAGCGGCAGGTGGGCTCCCCGCGCATGAACCTGCGGCAGTGGTACGCCGATGCGTTTCTGCAGGACACTTGGCGTATCACCACGGCGACGACGATAAATCTGGGGCTGCGCTACGAGTACATGAGCCCGCTTACCGACGTTTCGAACGATTGGGCGGGTCTGTTCGTAACTCCTACCACACTGACCGCCTACATCGGGGGCCAGATGGGCACGCCTAAGGGCCTGCTTTATTCGAACAAGCTGCGGTTCGCTCCGCGGCTCGGCATCGCGCATCAGATCCCTGGGTGGGGACTGGTTTTACGCGCAGGATATGGCATTTTCTATACACCGATCGACATGAACACATGGTGCAACAATCTTCACAATGTTCCGATCATTTTTCCCGAGACCAATCAGAGCGATAGCTTCACGCCGTCGATAACGAGTTTCAACTTCAATCCAGCGGTGGTGGGCAGAACGGTCACGAGCTTCACGGCGTTCGATCCGCATCAGGCGCCGCAATACGTTCAACAGTGGTCGGCTTCGGTGGAAAAGAGTTTGGGCAACGCAACAACGCTCGAGGTAGGATATCAAGGCGATCGCGGCTTCCATCTGCAGCGCGCACACCTCATCAACAACGCCTTGCCTGCCCCTGGACTGATTCAGCCGCGCCGTCCATACGGGAGCGCCACGTTCCTGCCGGGCACTGTGTTCCCGGCAAGTGCGACCGTCGTTAGCAACACTATACCGGTGAGCACAGTCAACTGGCTCGAAAACACGGCAAGAAGCTGGTACGATGCTGCGTACGTCAATGTGCGGCGCCGTTACTCAGGCGGACTCAGCCTTCTGGCCAACTACACATTCGGAAAGAATCTGAGCGATGCACCGGATTTCCGCTCGCCAATGTTCGAGGCGGCCATTCCGCAGAACAACAAAAACCTTAATGCGGAAAAGGGTCCAGCCTGTGATATCAGACATCGCTTCGTATTGAGCGCCGTGTATGATGTCCGGGTTTACAACAAGTGGAATTGGTCGCGGGTAGCCACCCGCAACTGGCAGTTATCGACCATATTCCAGGCTCAAAGCGGTTTTCCTTTCACGATCTCGGTTTTCGGGGACACGGCGAACACTGGAGCCGTACTTGGCGAAAATTCTGTCCGCGCGAACTATACCGGACAGCCGGTTTTCGGCGCGGGCACGCACACGGCCGAACAATGGTTCAACCCGCTCGCATTCTCCGCACCCGCACCGTACACATTTGGGACTGTTGGCCGCAATACCGTATACGGCCCCGGCCAACAGACACTCGATTTCGCCGTCGGGCGAAGCTTTTCAGTAACCGGCGCCGCCCGCCTGCATCTCAGGCTGGAGGCCTTTAACGGCCTCAATAAGCTGAATCTCGGAACTCCGAACCGATTCGTGAATACGGCACAGTTTGGCACGATTACCGAATCCTCCACTCCGGGCCGGCAGATCCAAATCAGCGCGCGATTTTCATTCTGATCGCAGAGGCGCATCCTGTGGCGCTGCGGGTTGCCGGTATAGTCTTCGCCTGCCTGAGCCTACTTAGCCAGCTTGGTCGCCTGACGCGCCACCAACTGCCAGCCCTGCGGAGTCTTCTCCCACACGTGCAGCACTTGCATGTGGACGATGTTGGTAGCGCTATGCCACAGATCAACCTTACCGTTCACATACGCGGTATTGCCGTGGATTCGAACCGTGGTATCCGGAAAGAATTCAATCTTCTCGATGACAGTCTTAACAGTAGTGATCGCCTTGATCACATCAGCCTTGGTCTCGAACGAACCCGTGGAGTGGACGTACGTAAGATCGTCGGCGAGCAGCTTGTTCAAGGCAGCGCCGTCCTTTTGGACCATTGCGTTCTTGTAGGCGTCCATCGCAGCAAGAACTTCCTGCTTGCCGGCGCCGGAGCCTGCGGGAGCGGCCGAAAGTACAGCCGCGGTGAGGAGAATCAGAATAAGGTTTTTCATGGCAATCCGCTTAGGTAAAAATTTCCTTGATCACTTCGCCTGCCAGCACGGTGGGACGTTCCGCGCGGCCGTTATGCATATAGGTGGTCTTCAAGTGATCGAGCCCTAACATCCAAAGAATCGTCGCGTGGATATCATGAACATGCACCGGCTTTTCCTGCGCACGCAGACCAATCTCGTCGGTGGATCCAACATACTGCCCGGGTTTGGCGCCGCCGCCCGCCATCCACATGGTGAAGCCCCATGGGTTATGGTCGCGGCCGTCGCCCAACTCACTGAACGGTGTGCGGCCAAACTCACCGCCCCAAACTACGAGCGTGTCCTTCAACATCCCGCGCGCTTTCAAATCCGCCAGCAAGCCGGCGATCGGTTTATCGGATGCGCGGCACCACTTCCCGTGGTTCCCTTCAATATCGTTGTGCGCGTCCCAACCGCTGCCGGAGCCGCAGTACAGTTCTACGAAACGAACGCCGCGTTCCACCAGACGGCGGGCCATCAGGCAATTGGTTCCGTAGACCGAGGTTGACGCGTCGTCCAAGCCGTACATCTTCTTCGTGGCCTCGGATTCCTTCCCCAGATCCACCGCCTCGGCAGCCGCGGATTGCATCTGATACGCCAGCTCGTACGAACGGATGCGCGCATCGAGTTCGGTGTCGTCGGTTTTGTCTTGCGACCAAATCCGGTTGAGCCGGTTCAGCAGGCCAAGCTCATGGCGCTGCTGCTCATCGCTGATTCCAGCCGGAGGCTTCAGATCGAGAATCGGCGTGTCTCCGCGGCGGAACTGCGTGCCTTGGTAGATTGCAGGGATGAAGCCGGAGTTCCAGTTGTTGGAGCCGCCAAGCGGATCCTTGTCATCGGTCAGCACCACGAACGACGGCAGATTCTTGTTCGCCGATCCAAGCCCGTAGGTGGCCCAGGCGCCCATGGACGGCCGCCCCGCAAGAATCGATCCGGTGTTCATCTGGCAAACCGAGCCCACGTGATTCAGGCCATCCGCCCAGCAGGAGCGGACGATGGTCATGTCATCCACGTGCGGGCCGATGTTCTTATACCAATCCGACACCCACATCCCGCTTTGCCCGTACTGCTTCCATGTTCGCTTGGAGCCCATCAGCGCGTTGTTGCCCGTGCCGCGCGACGTCTGTTTCGGCTTCTCGATAGAATCGGGAATAGGCTTGCCGTCCAGCTTCGTCAGCAAGGGCTTCGGATCGAACAGATCCACGTGGCTGGGGCCGCCTTCCATGAATAGCCAGATGACGGACTTCGCCGTGGCCGGATGATCGGGTTTCTTCAATTGAAGAGGGTCGAGCATGGACACGTTCGCCGCATAACCGTCCTCGTTGAACATGCCTGCCAGCGCGATTCCGGCGAGGCCACTTCCAGCGCGCGAGAAGAATTCGCGCCGTGATGAAACGTTCCAATGATGTCGAAGCTTATTCAGCATGGCTGGATATCCATCCTAATTCACGTACAGAAACTCATTCGAATTCAACAACGCATGACACAGATCGACGAATGCCGCCACATGCGCCGGATCCATGCCGGCGGGCATTTTCTCAGGCAGCGGGACCTTTTCATTACGAGCCAGCCGGGCGGCAAGCAGCGCCTTTTGTTCGTCGAGGAAGCTGAGGATTTCTTTCTCTTCCAAGGGCTTTGGCGGTCGCGACAGCACGATCCGGAACGCCCGTTCCACTTGCTGCGCCGGAAGCAAGCCGCCATCGTTCAACACCCGCGAAGCCAGCCGCTGAGACCATTCCAGAATGAGGGAATCGTTCATCAACTGCAGGGATTGCGAAGGGATCACCGTACGGAAGCGGCGCGGGCAGCTCTCCTGCGGGTTTGGCGCATCGAAGGCCTCAAACATCGGATAGGTCATGGTGCGCTTCTCGAACACGTACACACTGCGGCGGTTGGCTTCGCTTGCATCCTTCTCTGGAGTCCACCCGCCGTAGCGCATGGGCGCCGTGCCCGGCGGAAGCGGTGGATGCACGCCGGGGCCGCCCATCTTCGGGTTCAGGAGTCCGCTGGTCAGCAGCATGGAATCGCGCAGCGCTTCCCCTTCGATGCGATGCCGTGGGTAACGCCACATCAGTTTGTTCTCCGGATCGGCCTTCGCCGCGGCGTCCTGATAGGCCGACGACTGTTGATAGGTGCTGGAGAGCATGATCAAGCGATGGATCTTCTTCACGCTCCAATCGTTCTCAACGAACGTTGCCGATAGGTAGTCCAGCAATTGCGGGTTCGTGGGCCGCTCGCCCATCATGCCCAAATCACTGGGCGTGCCGGCAATGCCTTCTCCGAAGTGATAAGCCCAAATGCGGTTCGCCATCACGCGCGGCGTGAGCGGATTCTTTGCACCGGCCAGCCAGTTGGCAAGCACGGAGCGCCGCCCCGTTGAATTCAACTGAGGCTGAGGAGTGATCTTCGCATCGCCGGGATCGAGAATGGAAAGAAAACCGGGCTGTACCTCTTCCTTCGGAGCATCCCAACCGCCGCTCGCCAGCACGAAGCTTTTCGGTGCGTCCACGCCGTTGTCCACAACGGTCTGCGCCATCGGCGGGTGCGGTTTTTCAGACTCGTACTTCTTCAGCTCAGCCTGCAATTCGGTGAACCGCTTCTTCCGTTCAGGCTTCAAATCTTTCAGGAAATCCGCATCCTTATAAGTGATCTGCGGCATCGCATCGAACGCCAGAATGGATTGCAGCGGTGTTCGCTTATCCGGCTGCGTGACTAGCGCTTCTCTGGTGCCGGTCGA
>JANXXV010000106.1 GCA_025350445.1 Bryobacteraceae bacterium
GGCAACGGTGGCTCAGGCGCTGCGGCCGTTCCCGCAGTATGACTCCATCGTCACTAATTCCGGAGGCGGAGATCACAGCGGCCACTCGTCCTACCACGCCGCCATCATCCGGCTTGAGAAACGGTACAGTGACGGCCTCACATTCCAGACTTCGTACGTATTTTCGAAGCTAATTACGGATGCGGACAGCTACTGGTCGACCGATTTTCCGTCCGCGGAAGATCATTTCAACCGCGGACTGGAGAAGTCGATCGGCGCGTATGACATAACCCACAATTTCAAAGTTGGTTTCGTTTACGATCTGCCGTTCGGCAAGGGCAAGAAGTGGCTGACCAGCGGCGCGGGCAACGCGGTGTTGGGTAACTGGCGGCTGAGCACCACTCACTTTTACTCCAGCGGCCAGCCGATCAGCATCGGTTCCGGCGTAAGCTTTCCGATCTTCAACGGACGGAATGCAGCTCAAGTTCCGGGCTATGACGGTTGGAGAGGCGCGCAGAAGACCAGCAATTTCGACCCGCAAACTGACAACTTCTTCCAACCGAAGAGCTTCTTTGGTACGCAGTCGCAGGCGGTGGAAGGCAATGAGACGCGGTTCAATCCGAAGTTGCGTCAAATGGGCAACTACTCAGAGAACATCTCCGTGGCGAAGGGATTCCAGATCACCGAAAGATTCAAGCTGGATTTCCGGGCGGAAGCGTTTAATATGTTCAACCGGGTGAGATTCAACACCGGTGGGACGAGTCTTTCGGATCCGAACTTTGGGAAAATTCTCGGCAACGGCGACCTTCTGAACGACCCGCGCCGTATGCAGATGGCCTTGAAGCTGTACTTCTAGGCGGTTGAATTCGTATTTGTTCCAGACAAGGGCCGGCTCACGCCGGCCCTTTTTTTGATGCTGCCTGTATCACACGCACCACTTCCCAACGAGAAAGCCAGGGTTGGGGCATCCCAGGCTTGCAATTCACTCACCGATTCGTACACAGTGTGTCCAGTATCAGAATTTCAGGGGGGGGTCCATGCGAACAAAGTTGTTTGGCTTTCTGCTGTTAGTGGTTTGGCCAGGTCTGCCTGCGTTTGGCCAAACGCTAGTCTAATGGAGGTGAAGTGACAGCGAGGCGCAAGGAGGACGGCCCCTTTTTTCAGTTCTGTCGTACACTCTTGACTGTACGCGCGGGTTCTTATAGAGTATGAGCAGTTTGTAACAGGGATTCAGTTTCACTTACAAGGGGTTTTTCCATGCGAACAAGGTTGTTTGCCATCGTCCTTCTCGCCATAGCTACGTTTATCCCCGGATACGGACAGACGTTCGGCGACATCAGTGGGGCAGTTAAAGATTCAACAGGCGCCGCCATTCCGGCCGCGCTGGTCACCGTAGTTAATAAAGACACTAACGCGACCCGTTCGGTTACCTCCAACGACGAGGGGTTCTTCAGTTTTCCTGCCCTGCCACCCGGCACCTACAATTTGAAAACGGAAAAGGCGGGATTCAAGACGGTGACGCGGTCGGAAATTCTGATTCAGGTCCAGCAGAGCGCGCGTATCGACGTGGAACTGCCTATCGGGCAGGTTACGGAGTCGGTGGAGGTTTCCGGAACGGCACAGTTGCTGTCAACCGAGGACGCCACGGTAGGAACCGTGATCGAGAACAAGCGCATCGTAGAGTTGCCCTTGAACGGACGCAACTACCTGCAGCTAGCGGCGCTGGCTCCAAACGTGAGCTACGGCTTTGGAACTTCAGGCCAGGCTGACGGACGGCAGGGCGGCGAGCGAGCGAACCAGAATATTTCAGTTGGCGGCGCCCGCAGTGAGTTTAATTATTTCACGCTCGATGGCGTCGACAATACGGATCCGAACTTCAACACGTACATCATCCAGCCGTCTATCGACGCCGTGCAGGAATTCAAGGTGCAAACCGGCATCTACCCCGCCGAGTTCGGCCATGAGGCGACGCAGATCAACGTGTCAACGAAGCCGGGCACGAATAACTTCCATGGCACGTTGTACGAGTTTCTGAGGAATGACGCACTGGACGCGAACAACTATTCGTTCACGGTGGCTCGGAATACCAAGTCGCCATTTAAGTGGAATCAGTATGGCGGAACTCTGGGCGGCCCGGTCTGGCTTCCGAAGATCTGGAACGGTAAGAACAAGCTATTCTTCATGGGAAACTATGAATCGTTCCGGCAACGGCAAAGCGGGCAGGCGCTGTACGACCTGGCTTCGGCGGCAATGCGTGGAGGTAACTTCTCCGAACTGCTAAACCGCGCGACGCCGATCGTGATCTACGATCCGAACACCCGCGTCGTTGCGGCGAATGGAACGATCTCAGCAACCCCGTTCTCAGGGAACATTATTCCGACAAACCGGATCTCACCAATCGCGACGAAGTTTCTGGAGTTCTACCCCAGCCCCAATCTGGCCAGCGCGAATCTGATCAGCGACTATCAGCAATCGCAGTCCGCCCCGCGGAACAAAGATATTTTCGTGCTGCGGATGGATTTCGCGGAGTCGTCCAAATCGCAGTGGTTCGGACGCTATAGCTGGGACGATGAGAACCAGGTGAACCAGGGCTTGAAGCTGAACGGTTCCAAGATCATCACCAACGTGGAGCAGTACATGGGATCGAACATCCGCGTGCTAAGCCCGACGCTGGTGAACGAGGCGCGTTTTGGATATTCGCGCTTCTTCAACTCGGCGGGACGCGAACTGGCGTTCGTCCGCGATGTGGTGAAGGAGCTGAACATCCCGGGTCTGAACTCCGGCGATGCCGTGGCCTGGGGCATTCCCGGCGTCGGCTTCACGCGCTACAGCGGCTTCGGAGATAACTCCGACGGACCGTTCGCGAATAACAACAAAGCGATTCAGATTGTCGACAACGTCTCCTGGATCAAGGGTAAGCATTCGATCCGCATGGGCGGCGAGTTGCGGCGGGATCAGTTCAATCAGGTGGGAAATCAGTTTGGACGCGGCGCGTTCACGTTCGAC
>JANXXV010000108.1 GCA_025350445.1 Bryobacteraceae bacterium
GGACTGGCGATGAAGATCGACGAGTAGGTGCCGACGATAATACCAACAACCAGAGCAAAAGAAAATCCCTTCAAAACGGGACCACCAAAAAGAAACAGCGAAAGCGCGGTCAGGAATGTCAGACCTGAGGTAAGCAACGTCCGGCTCAAAGTCTGGTTCACGCTGATGTTGATCAGGTTCTCCAGTTTCTCTCGCCGCAGCAGCTTCAGATTCTCCCGAATGCGGTCAAACACCACAATCGTATCGTTCATCGAGTATCCAACCAAGGTCAGCAGAGCCGCTACAACCGTTAGCGAAATTTCCAAATTGAATAACGAGAACAATCCGACCGTGATGATCGTGTCGTGAAACACCGCCAGCACCGCGGCAACGCCATAGATCCACTCGAACCGGAATGCAATATATATCAGCATCCCGCCCAGGGCGGACAGCACAACATAAATAGCCTGGCGGCGGAGGTCCGCGCCAATCTTGGCGCCCACCAATTCCACCCCGCGGATCGCATAAGGCGCCGTATAAAATTCCTGGTTCAGCGCCGCGATCACTGGTGCGGTTACCCCTGGAATACCTGAAAGTTGTTCGAAGTTGCGCAGCAGTCCCGACTGCGGAGGCGTATCCCGGAACTTCGTGATCGCCTTCGATAAATCCTGCAATTGTTGCTCGGAGAAACCCGCTCCGTTCCGCTGCAAGACATCGCGAAGCCGTTCCGCAATCGCTCCCGCAACGGAATTGTTAATGTCCAGGCGCTGTCCGCCGCTTTGGCCAAACTCTTTCGCAAGCGTATCTACAATCGCCTGCCGTGTAACCGCCAGCGTCTTCTCGTCTTGAATCTCCGTGCCGATAATCAGCTCGTTCGTACCCTGCACTTCCACCACTTCCGGTGCGCCGCCGCCGGGAATCTTCGAGGCAAGAGCCGATCGGACTTTGTCCGGCATCGGCTTGTCCGCAAACTTCACATAGACCAACGCGCCCCCGCGGAAATCAATCCCGTAACGAGGTCCGCCACGTGCCACCAAACTCACCAGGCCAGCCCCGGTTAGAATCAGCGAAGCGATGATGAAGGGCCACTTCTTACCCAAAAAGTCGAAATTCGTATTCTTAAAAAGTTCCATGAATCCGATCAAGCTGGCATTCGTCTTGTTTAGACACCAGCACCTGTCAAAGAGTTCCCGTAAAACGTATCACAAAACGGTCTGAACCTCAAACCGTTCCAGAGAGTTACATCAAAACGCCGCCGCGGCGGGGTTAGATGCTCAGCGTGGTGAGTTGCCGCTTGCCCGACAACTCCCAATCGAAAATAAACTTCGACACAAAAACTGCGGTAAACAGATTAGCTACCAAGCCTATCACCAGGGTGACCGCGAATCCCTTCACAGGCCCGGTGCCAAACAGAAACAGAAACGCGCAAGAAACAACGGTAGTGACGTGCGTATCGATAATGGTGCCCAGCGCCTTGCTGAAACCCATATCCACCGCCGCGGGCACTGCTTTACCTGCCCGCAACTCTTCCCGGATGCGTTCGAAGATTAGAACGTTGCTATCCACCGCCATGCCGATGGTAAGGATGAATCCCGCAATGCCGGGAAGCGTCAGTACCGCTTCAAAATAGCTTAGCGCAGCCAGGAGTATCACCGCATTTAAGACCAACGCCAATGTCGCGTTGATTCCGCTGCGCTTGTAATAAATCAGCATGGAAAGAACTACGGCCACGATCCCCACGACACCGGCCAGCAGCCCCTGTTGAATCGAATCGGCGCCCAGCGACGGACCCACCGTCCGTTCTTCCAGGTAGACAAGACTCGCTGGAAGCGATCCCGCTCTTAGCACCAGGGCCAGATCAGAGGCGTCCTGCTGATTGGAAGCACCCGTGATCCTGCCGTTGTCACTGATCTTATTTTGGATGGTGGGAGCGCTCCGCCACTGGTTGTCGAGCACAATCGCCAGCCGGTTTCCAATGTTGCTTTCCGTAAAGCGCTCAAAGCGCTTCGCTGCGTCCTGCGTCAGTACGAAATTCGTTTCCCACTTTCCAAGCTCACCCTGCGCCGGCTTGGCGTCGCGAAGATCGCTGCCGCGGATCACCGGATTACGGGTCACCAGCAGCCAGCCGGTGGAATTGTCGCCACGGCCAACACCCTTCAGCAGCTTCGTGTTTAGGGGCAACACCCCGCCATGTTTCGCACGCGCTTCCTGATCGTCGGCAAACGGTCCGTCTTTCACTTCGTAAAGCTCAAGCACGGCGGCAGTCTGAATCAATTGCTTGATGCGCGCCGGGTCATCCACACCCGGAAGCTCCACCAGAATTTCAGAGGCTCCATCCGTTCGGCCGCGCGGCACGACCGAAGATTCGGCCAGTCCCAATCCATCCACACGGGTCTTGATGGTGCGGATAGCACTCTCAACCGTTGTGCGGCGCAGTTCCAGCGCATCGCTCGGGCGGATGGTCATTTTGTAATTATTCGGGCCATCTGAACTCAGGATCCAAGCCTTGAAATTGTCGTTGGCGATGCCGCGGAACGTCCCGGCCTTCTCCGGCGGGATGCCCTTGATATTCACCTGGACCGTCTCGGCGGTCTCCAGGCTGGGCGGCTCCGTGTTGTCGATCTGCGAGAAGGCGATGTTCTGCTTCCCGAGTTCTTCCTTCAACCGTTCGCCCACCTGCGCAGCCTCCGCCTTGAAGGCGTCCTGCACCTGCACCTGCAGCACCAGGTGACTTCCGCCGCGCAGATCGAGGCCCAGGTGGATGTTCTTATTCCAGTTGCCAATCAGTTCGTCTTTCGATTTCGGAAATCCGACCAGCAGGTACGCGCATGCCAGCAGAACGGCAAGGATGACAACGGCTTTGATCTTCAAACTCTTATTCATGTGCTTCTAATTTCGCCTCAGTTATTTTTCG
>JANXXV010000150.1 GCA_025350445.1 Bryobacteraceae bacterium
CGCCGGAAGGGAACAGATGGCTCCAGACTTAGTCTTGGTAACGCCGCTGCGGTCCAAGAGAAACAAATCGCGTGCAAAATCCGTCTGGTCAAAGCTGGTGGCCGAGCCGGGCAAGAGCGTTAGTGTATCGTTGACGCTTGCAAGCGCCACCGTCTTGCCGTATTCATTTCCGGCCAGGAGACGATAGGTGCGGTGCAGTACCTCAAGAAAAGTATGAGACGGCGCCTTCGGTTTCCTCGCCTGAATCGCCTTGAGAATTTTCACCACGTGGGACGGGCGAATAGCTTGCACCTTCTTACGGTTGATTCTTACGGCACGGTCCGCCGGGAGAATCCGAACGATGGAAGGAAAAACGACGAGACCCCCATCGCGCTGCTGTATCTGAAGATTTTCGGCTTTCGCCGTGCTGATGAGATCGGCGGCGTATTCGTCACGCAGATACGCTTCCTCTTCGTCGGGACTGAAGGGCCACGCTGATCTCGCGTTACCAACCTCTTGTCGCGTGGATTCGAGAATTGCCAGCAGCCGCTCAGACGCTTTCCGCACTTGCGGAATATCGCCGCCGGACGCAGCCCGGTGTAGTTGCTTTATGGCCTTGGCCAAGTGAGCTATCGCTCTGCCTGCTGCGTCGGCCGCTCGTTCGGTGTCAGAGCATCCCTGTTCAAATGTCAATCGTAACCTCCATAGTTCATTAGTTCGGTGCTCTTACCGGCCAAAGACAAACCGCGCGCGCCGCGGGTCCGCTCCGCCTTCCAGCACTCCATTATTAGACACAATCACCGTGGGCGCCGAGGAGTTGCTCCACTCTCCCGTCAACGTAACACGATGTCCCAGCGCCGTCAGTTTCGCCGCGGTATCCCGCGAAATCCGGCCTTCCAGATTCAGTTTTCCCGGAACGAATTGATGGTCCGCGAACGACGCGTAAAAGTGCTCGCTCTGGAACCTCGGCGCTTCCACCGCTTCTTGCGCCGACATATTGAACACCAGAATATTCAACAACACTTGCAACATTGCTTGATCCTGGTTGTCACCGCCCGGCGTCGACATCACCAGAAACGGCTTTCCATCCCTGGTCACAATGGTGGGGCTCAAGGTCACGCGCGGACGCTTGCCGGGCGCGAGTTCGTTCGGATGTCCAGGCGTCAACACGAAGGACTGCAACCGCGACGAGAACGGAATGCCGGTATCGCCCGCGATGACCGAGGGCAGCCATGCGCCGCTGGGCGTGGCCGAGAACATGTTCCCCTTCCGGTCGATGACATTCACGCAGGTTGTATCGTTCACAATGCCGCCGCTATCGGTGGTCTTATCCTTGGGCAACGGTGCGCCGAACGCACCGGGGCGAGACTCCATCGAGGCGTGCTGCGGGTCGATCAGCTTTCTGCGGTCGGTGGCGTAGTCGCGCGAAAGCAGCGTCTCTTCCGGGATCTTACTGGACTTCGGATCGCCGTAGTAGCGGTCGCGGTCGGCGAAGGCGAGCTTTGTGGCTTCCACCACTGCGTGCAAATACTCAGGCGAGTTGTGGCCCATCGCCTTCAGGTCGTACCCTTCCAAAAGATTCAGAGCTTCCAGCATCACCGGGCCCTGCGTCCAGAAGCCAGGTTTGTAGACTTCAAAGCCATGGAACGACGCTGACTTCGGATCGTCCTGATCGGCGTGGAAATTCTTCAGATCGTCATAGGTGATCAGCCCTTCGTTCGCCTCGGAGAATGCAGCAATGCGCTTGGCAAGCGAGCCTTTGTAGAACAGATCCCGGACTGCCTGCAACTTCTTCGCACGGTTGCCGCGCGTCTTTTTCTCTACGGCCGCCAGTTCACGCAGGGTCTTGGCCAGCGTCGGCATACGCACAATCTCGCCCCGCTGCGGCGGCGTTCCGTTCGGATAGAAGAACGACTTCGACGCAGGCCAGAGTTCCAGGATGGTCTGGTAGCCTTTCAGCATTCCGGCGAACTCTTCGGCAATGGGGAAACCTTCGGCGTACTCGATGGCCGGCGCGGACACTTGCGCGAAGCTCATGGTGCCGTATTTTTGCAGCGCCAGAATGAGTCCGTCAAAAACGCCGGGCAGAATGGCCGAGCGGATTCCTTGCGATGGAATCGGCGGCATGCGGCCGGGTTGTTCCCACGGCTCCATGGGGCGTTGCTGATAGTACGCGGGCGTTGCCTTCGCGGGCGCAGTGCCTACGCCGCTGATGGCGATTACCGGCTTGCCGGCCATTTTGATCAGCAGCGGCATTTCGCCGCCAAGTCCGAAACGCGATTGCTCCGTCACCGCTGCGGTTAAGACGGAGGCCACTCCGGCGTCCACTGCGTTGCCTCCGGAAGTGACGATGCGGTAGCCCGCTTCCACCTCCTGATTGTTGGCGGCGGCCACCATCTCATGGGTGCCGCGAACGGGGGGGACCATGGTGGGCGCGCCGGCGCGTTGGGCGAAGGCGGGCAGGGAACTGAGGGCGATCAGCAGGGTGATGTTTTTCATCGGCGTGTTATTGCATTCTCCACCATTCGGCGGTACTTGCGCAGCAACTCATACATTACTACTCCTCCGGCGGTGGCGACGTTCAGCGAATGTTTCATGCCGAGCATGGGGATACGGACGTGAGTGTCGCACAGCGCGGCCAACTGAGGAGTGACGCCGTCTACCTCGTTTCCAAAGACGACGCACACCGGAAAGCGCGGATTCCAGTCAAACAGATCGACGGCGTGCGTGGTGGTTTCCATCATCGCCAGTTCGTAGCCTTGCGAGTGCAATTCTTCAGCAATGGCGACGGTTTGACCGCGGTATTCCCACGGAACCGTATTCTCCGATCCCAGCGCGGTTTTCAGAATGCCCTTGTGCGGCGGCCTGCCGGTGATGCCTGCAAGCACCAGCTTTTCGATGGCGGCGGCATCGGCCGTGCGGAAGAAGGAGCCGACGTTATAGAGGCTGCGGATGTTTTCGAGCAGTATGGTGACGGGGAGGGTTTGGATGCTTTCGTACGGCGTGGATGCGGTGGTTACCTGGAAGGGTGTGCGCTCAGGGGTCATGTTGGTTCAACTTGATCGGAAATAATATCAATTTATCCGAAGAATCCGCTGGCAAAAAGCTGGCCCAGTTCGCCACTGCCATGAACGACGCGGACCAGATCGATTCCGTCTGGCAGTAGAAAAGCAGAATCTTTCGAATCCGCTAGACACGCAAAATCTATGCATGCCTTGAAGCGATGGCTCGTCAACAACGACCCGCTTTCCGGCATCAGGTTGCGTGGATAGTGCGTTGAGAGCGCTGTCTGACGCTTCAAGGAATCGCTCTGCGAGTTCAATGCTGGCGTTCTCCGCGTACCAAACCCATTGGGCGATTAGATCACGTTTTGCTGCCTCGCGTTTCAGAACGCGAGGTATTCTAGGCCGTTTTCCGGGATTTGCGCGCTTCGAACTGCTTGACGACTTCGCGGCGAATGTCGTCCCAGTCCTCTCGTCTCATCTCGGTCGGTTCGCCACTTAGGGCTCTTTGCAGGGCATGATTGCTAGATTTGCAAGAATGACTTGGAGTAGATAAGGCTTGGAACTCGCCGCAGTTTCAGTGAGTTAATGGGGCAAACCCAGGCACGTTGCGCAATCGCTGGCTTTAAGGCATGACAGAATCTATTAGTCCGATGTGGGAAAAACAACTTCCGAACTCGGACCCGCGGAGCAACCTCCTCCCGCCGATTGCCCGGACCCGAGTTTGAGAGCGCGACGGGAGGACCGCACCCTCCCCATCGTCCCGATGAGTTCTGACCGGCTATTCCTTGAACGGGTTGCTCGCCAGCATTGCCCGTCTCCGCTTCACCGGCACGCACAGATTAACGTGCACTCCAGAAAACCACCGTGGCAACCGGACATTCTACTTTGCGGAGAATAGGATATTTCCGCCGAATACCGTTACCGAATTGGAGCGCGGCCCTGTCACTTAAATACCAAATGAGGCGGCGTTCCCACAAGGTAACTATGAAGTGGTCAGTTCTCGCACCTCCCAGGGTTCCGGCGAGAAACTGGTGGCGGCCGCATGCACGCTTCTGAACGAATTGTATCCTCCGCGGCAGCAGGCTGTCACACCTCACGAGAAGATCACGCTATTCAACGGGCGCGACCTAGCTGGTACACCTGGCTCAGGGAAGACCGGTATCAAAATCCTAAGAACATTCTCGATGCGAAAGATGGTGCGATTCGCGAATCGGGCGAAGAATGGCGCCGCCCGACGCATGGCTATCACACTGGTAAAGCGCGCGATAGCGGGATTCTGGTGCAAGCTTGGGCGAGGACGGAGCATACTCGAGCACCTGGCTGGAGTCCATGGAATCTTAAGTGATTGAGGGCGGGACAGGCGACCTCATCATGGTGGGTGGCCGCCGACAACCATCGCTGACCGTGCAAGTTCGCGAAGGCGCAAAGGGGGAGCTCCACTGGGACACGGGCGGGAACTCCGTAACGCGCGATAAGGGCCGTTTCGATTGGTATGGCCGCGATCCCGACTGGACAGACGTGACCGGTTTCCGCAGCAAGCAGGACGTCGAGAATCCCGTAGGCGAATGGAACCGGTCGGAAGTGATCCGCGACGGCGACACCGTCAAGAAAATTCTGAACGGCAATGTCGTCAACTATGGCACGAACTCATCGCACACCTTCGGAAGGATTCAGTTACAGTCCCAAGGGGCCGAGATTCATTTCCGGCGGGTGGAATTGCTGCCTCTGAACAAGTGACGCTCGCGGGCGAGCGGAGCGATTAAAAGACCACCCGAAGCCGCATCGTGATCCAGCGGTTGCTTACAACGGTGGCATTGGTCGGATCGCCTTGGGCGAGCAGGCTATTTAGCCGTCCAACCTGGCCCGGCACTGAAATATTGCTAAACGGAAAATTGAATGTCGGTGAATTGAACAGGTCCAGTATCATCGTTTGAAACTCAATTCGAAAGCGTTCGGTGGCTTTGAATTGCTTAATGATACTGACATTTTGCTGACTGATACCGGGCCCCTCAAGAATATTGACTCCGGAATTGCCGAAGTGGCCAGCCGCCGGGACGGTGAAGGCAGACGGGTTGAACCACTGGTACACGTGACGGTTATCCGCACCGAGATTACCATTCGCGATGCGATCCGGAAGTCCACCGACCGAGTTCGAATTTGAAGGATCCGAGCCGGAGTAGCTGGGACTGAAATACTGGCCGCTCTGAAATACGCTGATCCAGGTTAGACGCCAACCGCCCAATGCGAAATCGACCGGTCCTGGAACCTTGCTCATGAAGCGCCGGCCACGACCGAAGGGTAGATCCAGAATGGAGTTGATAACCGCCCTGTGTCTGGATGTGTATTGGTCACGATTCCAAAATTGATGACTGTAGGGATTTTCCAGATTGAAGTAATCGCCCAGGTTGTTAGCTACTGTATAGTGACCATCCAAGACAAGGATTCCCACCTTCCGGTTCGCCTCTACTTGAAAGGAATCATACTTGGCATTTCCGTTCTGCTCAAGAAAGCTCGTGCTCACGAATTGTGGATAGGGCCGCCTGCTCGGTGTAAATGGAATCAGGCTCGGCTGAGGCTTGTCGGTGCTGAGAGTGTAGTGAAGGCCATGGCTGCGAGATCCGATATAGGACACTCGAATGCCGATATCATGGATCTGCCGCTCGATCGTCGCGTTGAATTGATGAATCAAACCGTTGTTGATCTGGAGAGGATATCCGGAGATGCTTTGGGAGGGAACAGTCGCGGTCGCGGCCGGAAAGGGATTGGGAAAGGAAAATAAGGGTTGTCCGTTCTGGACCGTATTGAAATATGTCTCGCTAAGCTGAAACGGGCCGGTTCCCTGGATTGCCGCAAAGTTACCCAGCGTCTCGCTGTAGATGCCGTATCCGCCTCGAATGACAGTCTTGTCGTTCAGGAGATAAGCGACCCCAATGCGCGGCCGGAAATTCTTCTTGTCCGGATTGGGCACAACCTGTCCCTCAACCACCTTGATCAGATTGGTCGGATACAGAGGGCTGATTCTGCTTAACAGCGATTGCGGCACGACCACGTTGCCCGTGGCGGGATCCCAGTTATATTGCAGTCCGTCGCGATAAGTAGAAGCGCCGAAGTAGTCCCAGCGCAGTCCGTAATCGACGGTCAGGCGGCGGTTAACCTTGAAGGTGTCGGTGATATACAACCCGAGCTCGTAGGACCGTTGCGTACGCTGAGTTAGCGGATTCAGGCGTGTGCTGCTAAAAGGCAATCCCAAAAGAAAGTCGGCATAGGCATTGCCGGAAATCGAGCCGTTAAAGGCAAACTGACCAAAGGTACCCGTGGGGATTGTTCCACTAAAAGTGCGGAAAGTTCGTAGTTCGCCACCAAATTTCAAGACGTGCGATCCGAAGTTCCAGGTCATAGAGTCCGCGTAGTCATGGTTCCGCGCCCCGGTCGCCAGGCCACCGGGTTGTTCGGCAAGCGACGTAAAGCCGGTGATATCCATCTGAGGAAAGCCTTGAGCGCTAAAGCCGCGGGAGTTAACCCCCTGCAGTCCGATATCCTTTACGACCACGTCGGCTTTGACGGGTGAGATGCCTCTGATAGTATCGCCATCATTGATAAAGTCCTTGCTCCAGCCCCACCGTGCCGTGTTCACCAAGGTTGGTGAAAAAACGTGAGTATCGGAAACGACGATCGAGTGATGGTAACGATAGCGTGTCCAGGTGCCAAGATTGGCGAAGCTTCCGGCCAGGACATAGGGAGTTATACGATTGATATAGCGCCCATAGAGGGTATTCTTGCCGGAAAACTTGTGATCGATACGGTCCGTCGTCGAATCCCACTTGAATAGATCGCTCGGCCAGGGAAAGTTGAAACCGTAATTGTTACTGAAGCTGCTCGGAGCGCCTTGATTTGGCTGCGGGATATAGCTGTTCTGCAGTTTGAGCGATAGCGGATTAAACCGACCCGACGGAATTATATTTCCTGGAAATGGCTGGCCATTTAATGGGTCTTTGACGATTACAGGTGTCGCCTGGTTGAGAAGTAACGAGAAGTCTCCTTGACGATAGGCAGCCGGCGCGACCGTTCGGTTATAGAATGCGCTTCCAGGGACACGTTCGATGTAGTATGCGCCATAGAAGAACGTTCGATTCCGCTTGATGGGTCCGGAGACGCTGACTCCTCCGCGGTGTTGATGGCTTGCGGGCTTATGCGCATCGAAAAAGCCGCGTGCGGCGATCGCCGAGCTGGTGAATTCGTAGAAAGCAGTTCCGTGAAATTCATTGGCCCCGCTCTTGCCGGACATGCTGAAATTCGTAACTCTGCTGAATTCAGCGGAATTGTTCGCGCCTACAACCTGGAGCTCCGCGAAATCGTTCATGTTCTGGACCAAATTTACAGGTCCGTCGCTGGGAACGCCGTCGAGAGCCTCTACAATTTGGCTGGAGGGTTGTCCGGCGAACCGCAGAGTAAATCCTCCTGCCTGCGCCTGAACGTTGGGCAGACTCAGCATATAGGCTTGCGGGAAAAAGCTTATGCTGTTGGGACTATCGCGATACTTGCCGGAAGTGAAACCGGAGGCGATTTGACTTCCTTCCGTTTCAATTGTGGCAGCATTGGCGGTAACCACCACTTCGCTTCCGACATCTCCCAATTGGAAGTGAACGTCGAAACGGCGCGTCTCGCGGCTGGCAAGTTGGAGATTATCGGCGACAAATGACTTGAAGCCCGGACCGGTAGCCGTCAGCCGATAGGTCCCCGGCGGCAAATAAGGAATCTCGTATTCGCCGCCTCCAGTTGTAACCGCATCGCGCGACAACCCGGTAGCTGTGTTCGCTACGGTAATCTTTGCGGCTGGAACCACCGCACCGCTCGGATCCGCGGTCACGCCGCGGATGGTGGAGAAATCGGTTTGAGAATATCCCGCACGGCCGCACAGCAGTGCCAGACAACAGAGCGCAAAAAACCTTTTCCTCATAACGCCTCCTGGAGGTTTGGTAACAATTGCTTTACTTCGGTGCTTTATATCACGCCAACGTACGCCGGTCAAGATATGCGCGACAGGAATGTGCGGCAGGAATGCGCAACAGGAATGCGCGACAGGGGGGCGATAGGGGTGTGCGACAGGGGTGAAGGGCTCGTTGCAGTGAGCGATTCTGGCGGTTACCCGGCAGTTGCCGGACAGGGTCCAACTGGGATCGTATTGCCTGGGTGTCGACCGCCCTCACTTGCTAGATTTCTTTCGGGAAGCAGGCTGGATTGTCGAAGGCAACTCTGTGCAACGAACCATCATTGGAAAGCCCGAGAGCGGAATTCTATTGTTCTTGCACGGGACCGGCACTATCGGCGCATCGAATTTCCGTTCCGGCCTATGGGTCTTGCAGATCTCATCCCTGACCATTGTGAGTAGCGCTTTTCAATCCATCGGCCTGCAGGCCGGGCAACGACCGGACAGCCAATCACCGAAGGGTACGATTGGGGTTTACTTTTGCAATCATCCGATTGTTGTTCGCTGATGGAGACCATTGGAATCGCTTTGCCGGAATCGAAACCGAAATCTGGACAGCCATGAACGTCGTTGAGATGACCCAGCGGGTTAGGGCGGATCAATCGTAAAATCCGATACCTGCATCACGGGTAGTTCGAGATTCTCGTTCTGATGGGGCGGTTCCATGACGGCTCATCCTAAAAATCAATAAACCCCAGAATCTCCGACGGCTTCTTGCCGAACGCCGCGCAGATGGCCAGCAGGCTCTCCATACTCGGAAGATTCGTCCCGCGCTCAATGGAACTGATCTGCGACACGCTCAGCTTCGTTGTGGCCGCCAGATCCTTCAGCGACCAATCCCGCTCCACGCGCAGCATCTTGATCCGGTGGCCCAAGCGTTCGCGGAGCCGGTCGTGCGGGGTGCGGCCGAGCCCAAACGTATCCACAGCGTTCTTCAGTGTCTGCCGCAACTGCGCCAGCGAGAATGGCTTTGACAGGTAGTCGAAGACTTTCAGCTTGAAGGTGGCCCGCATGTCTTCGAGCGATGGATAACCGGTCACCACAATCACGCAGAGCGTCGGCCAGCGGGTAATCAACTGCTCCAGAACCTTGTCGCCGCGGTATTCTCCCATCTTCATATCCAGCAGCACAATGTCGGGCACGTGATGCTCCGCTCCGGCGAACAGTTCGTGGGGGTGCGCGAACGTGCGCACGCCGTAGCCACTCTCGCCCTTCAGAAAATCTTCGATGTAAGTGCGGAAATCCAGATCGTCGTCCAGCACCGCGATGTCTACCGTTTCCGCCATGGTCATGCGCCGCTCCCCACAGAGTTTCTAAGTGTCACTTCGAGCCGCGCCCCACCGCCCGGCCGGTTGCTTGCACTGATAGTGCCTCCGTGCTGCTGTACGATTCCTTCCGCTACCGTCAATCCTAACCCGGTGCCCTGCGCGTCCAGACGCGTCGATACAAACGCT
>JANXXV010000556.1 GCA_025350445.1 Bryobacteraceae bacterium
CCGCGCGCGACCCCCAGGTCGCGCTCTCCTAATACTCCTAATCCTCCCCCAACTAGCCCAAACCCAACCCGAACACTACGGCTTCGGCCGCACCCCCACCGCGAACGAAATAACCGCAAAGAACATCACAGTAATGCCGGACGGCACCGGCCTACCCCCAGGCCGCGGAACCGCAAAAACCGGCGAGGTCCTCTACAAAGACAAATGCGCCGTCTGCCACAACGACCACGGCGAAGGCCGCCAAGGTCAATACCCGGCGCTAGCCGGAGGCAAAGGCACGCTAAACACACCAAAGCCTAAAAAGACCGTAGGCAGCTATTGGCCCTACGCAACCACCGTGTGGGACTTCATCAACCGAGCCATGCCCTTCGACAACCCGCGCGAACTATCCGCGGACGAAGTCTACTCCCTAACCGCCTACATTCTCTATCTCAACGGAATAATCGAACAGAGCACGGAGCTAAACCAGAACACGCTGCCCAAGCTAATCATGCCCAACCGCAACGGCTTCATTCCAGATCCTCGTCCCGGCGTCAAAGTGAAAAGATAGCCATGAAGCACTGCATTCCCCTCTCGCTAATAACCACCCTGACAGCGCTAGCCCAGTTAAAAACAGCCACGCCGGAATCAGTAGGCATGTCCAAAAACCGCCTCAACCAAGCCGCGCAACTGCTCGCTGCGGAAACGCAATCCGGCCGCGTATCGGCAGCGTCGATCATCGTAGTAAAGAACGGCCGCATCGTCCTGCATCAAGGCTTCGGCAAAGCGAAACCCGACACTGTCTTCCTCCTGGCCTCAATTTCAAAGCCGGTAACGGCAATAGCCGTAATGCTGCTGGTAGAGCGCGGAAAAATATCCCTGGACGATCCCGCCTCGCGCTATCTCCCCGAACTCAAAGGCGGCCAGCGCCAGTTGATCCGCGTCCGCGACCTGCTAAGCCACACCTCCGGCCTGCCGGACATGCTGCCCGAAAATACGAACCTCCGCCGCGCCCACGCCCCGCTCAGCGAATTCGTGAAAAAAGCGCTCACCACGCCGCTCCTCTATGAACCGCGCACCGATTTCCGCTACCAGAGCATGGGAACGCTGCTAGCAGGCGAAATAGTAGAACGCGTAACCGGCCGGCATCTCAGAGACTTTGAAAAGACGGAAATCTTCGATCCATTAGGCATGAACGATTCCTCGCTAGGCCTGGGCGGACGCAACATCGAAGACACAGCAAGATGTCAAACAGGCGCCGGTCCGGACGAAGAAAGCTTCGGCGCTAACTCACCCTACTGGCGGGACATGGGCCACCCCTGGGGCGGCATGCACTCCACCACCACTGACCTTGCCATCCTGCTCCAGACCTTTCTCAACGGCGGCCATTACAACGGCCAAAGACTGTTAAGCTCCACCACGGTTGCGCGCATGACAAGCGATCAAAACAGCGGCATCAAGAAACCCTGGGGCCTCGGCTGGGGGCTCGCCACCAGCGTGGTCTGGGCTTACTTCGGCGACCTCGTCTCCCCCCAAACCTTCGGACACTCCGGAGCCACCGGCACCGTAGCCTGGGCTGATCCCGCCAACCAGCTAATCACCGTGATCCTCACCACCAGACCATCGGCCGAAGACGAAGGCCGCCTCCTACGCACAGTATCGAACGCAGTAGCCGCAGCCATCGAGTAGCGAAGGATGGCGGACCCCCTGCTCGCGCTCCAACCCTCAATAAGTCCGCGTACCAGCCACCAGCGTAGGAACATGATAAACAGACGTCCGCGCCGTAATATAAAGCCCGTGGAACCCATTGCCCCAACAGCAATTCCCAGCAGCTTCCGGCGTCTTCACAGTTCCCAAATGCTGCCCGCTCGCACCATAAACACGAATCCCGTCACCGGAAGCCATCCAAACATTGCCGGCCTCATCTGTTTTAAGCCCATCGGCGCGAACCGCGGCGAACTCATGCCCGTTACCCAACAGGCCGTTGTCCTCAATCCCATAAACCATCACAATCCCACTCTTCACATCGGCAACAAAAAGCTGCTGCTGATTAGCCGATAGCGCAACCGCCGCGGGCGCCGGAATCTCCGCCACCACCTGCACCTCGCCCTTAGGCGGCGCGCCACCAACTCCGCTGCGTTGCCGCGTAATCCTGTAAACCCGCGACTTCGGCATGTCGCAAAAGTAGACACTGCCGTCAATCGAATA
Organism: Bryobacteraceae bacterium; assembly: GCA_025350445.1. The sequence continues at coordinate 2,188 of JANXXV010000556.1, forward strand.
AACCAGCGAATTCGGCCCCTGCAAGCCCTCGTCCGCAAGCACGGTGACGCTGCCGTTCTTCTCGGTACGTGTCACGCGGCCCCCACCCTCCGCCGCCAGCAACCGCCCCTGATGATCGAACGTAAGGTCAATCGCCTTGTTACTGTTCTCGCGAAAAGTACTAAGCTTCCCGCCCTCCCACTTCATAATCTTCTGGTGCGCAATGTCGCAGAAGAGCAGAAATCCGATCCGGCTAAACACCGGCCCCCCAGTCAACCCAAACCCCGGGGCAATCTGCTTGAACTCAGCCTTCTTATCGATCAATCGCCAGAACGCTTCTGATTTGGATTCAAACTCCGCCATCGCTAAGAACCCTCCCCGGGCGCATACCAGCTCTTCTCCGGCGCCGTGTATCCAAAGTTGAGTTCAGGCGTCTCCAGCCGCTTCCCATTCTGATATCCCGAATCCATCAAGCCCGCCAAAGCGCCCGTCACCAGCAGCGTCCGCTCCACCGGATAAGGCCGCTTGCCGGTCGAAATCACCTGCGTGACACCATGCACCAGCATCGAGAAATTATTCGAATTCTCAATTGGCAAGTAACACAGCGTAGCTTCCGCGCTCTTCCCTTTGGGCTTCACCGCCACCAGATATTCGGAAATCTCATTCGACGCCAGCACCGCTCCGCGAAAGCCATCGCGATACTCCACCAATCCAAGCACGGCCGGCGTGTCTTCTATCCGCTTGCCTGAGCGCGGCTTCTGCTGCCGCGCCAACACCGCATCCAACAACTCGCGCCGCCACAAGCCTTGTTCCGCCGCTTTCCAAACCGCATCGCCCTTCAGCATCTGCACCGACCGCACGCCCACCTCGCCGCCCTTGCGCCGCTCCACAAACGCCTGCAGCGTTTCCAGAATGTGAAAAATCCCGCCATCCGCCACCCATCCGCCGCCCACACTCAGCGCCGCTTCCATTTCCGTTCCCAGCATCGGGTCGTATTCCGGCCGCCTGAAAGTCACCGGCACGCTGGACCCGGCCATCAGCGGAAACTTCAGCTCATGCGACCAGTCATACATCTGCTTAGCTTTCTTCCAATCGTAGGAAAGATGCTTGTCGCTAAACACCGGGCAGCTGCGGCCGCTGTTCTTGAACACTTGCACAACCTGTTCAAAGAACTCGTAGCGCGGATACAACTGCTGCTGCTTTTCATTGTGTGGATAATCGCCGTGTTCGCAGACTTGAATCACAGCGTCCACCGCAAGCTTCCCCGTCCCAAGCGTCAGCGCATCCGCAATCGTTTTAGTCACCGCCACGCCGTAAGCCTTGGCCAACCGCTGGCCCACGTCAGCCGGATGCGTCTGGTCCATCCACAGCGAGACCACTTCGAACGGCGGCTCATAGTATTTCTGGTGAATCCAATAACCCTCCAGAAACCGCGTGATGATGTTGTCGGAATGCGACCGCACAAAATACGTAGACGACAAGCACGCAATCCGTTTCTTGCCCGGCTGCCCTCGCAGCAACATTGGCCCAGCCGCCGCACCCGCCAGAAATTCGCGTCGCCTCATCGCTTCTCCGCCGCCTCCTCGCTAGCGCGTAAAACGCGCAGAATATTCAGACCCATCATCTTCCGGATGTCCTCGTCGGAATACCCCAGCCCGATCAAGCCTCGCACTAACACCGGATACTTCGAAACGTCTTCCATTCCCGTAGGCGTCATGCCTGAGATGCCATCGAAATCAGATCCCAGTCCCACGTGGTCCGCCCCGGCCACTTTCGCCACATGATCGATATGCTTGAGCAAAACAGTGTAATCCACCTTCGGCATCAATGCGGAATACTTGCGTTGGATGCCGCGGACCGTCTCCCACCGCGCCGGATCGGCAGCGCGCGACAGCAGCACCTGTTTGATCTCCTCATCGCGCGCCGGCCGGTTCTTCGCATACACGTCATACGCCGCCTTCTCCAGATACCCCGCATGAAAATTGATGCTCACCACGCCACCCTTCTTCGCAATGGCTTGGATCACGCTGTCAGGCATGTTTCGCACAATCGGTGCAATCGCCTTCGCTGAAGAATGCGACGCCAGCACCGGCGCCTTGCTCACTTCCACCGCGTCCAACACAGCCCGATCGGAAATATGCGAAACATCCACCATCATGCCCATGCGGTTCATTTCCCGCACCAGCTCGCGCCCCGATTTCGACAAGCCGCCATGCACCTCAGTGCCGGTCATGGAATCCGCAAACCCGTTCGACGCAAAATGCGCCAAAGTCATGTAGCGAATCCCCAGCCTATAAAAAACCCGCAGCACCGGAATACTGTCGGCAATCAAATGCCCGCCCTCCAAACCCGCCATCGCCGCCAGCTTCCCGGCTTTGTGGATGCGCTCCACGTCCGCCGCCGTATAGGCGAACTCCATGTCCTTCGCATTGGCCGCCACCTCGCGGTGCAGTGCCTCCAGGCATTCCAGCGCACGCGGCAACCAAGCGGCCGGCGGATAGTCCTGCGGCTGCGCGTAAATGCCAAACAGCACCGCGCCCAGCCTGCCCATTCTCATGCGCGGGATATCCAGTTCGTAGTAATCGTGCTTGTCCCGCAGCCGGTACCCTTCGTCGGCAAAATAGCGCGGCGTATCGATGTGCGCGTCGAAGATCAGCAGGTCCCGCAGCAGCCGTTCCGCTCGATCCTGCCCCGCAAGCACGCCTACACTCACCAGAACCAGCATCAATCGGCGCATGCGACGGATTATACTACTAGTGTATTGTCCAAGAAATAGCTGGACAGGCCAAGTTGTATCTCACGGTAGGGGTTCACCCCACCATCTGCGTCTATCAGCGTCCATCGGCGGCCAATAATCATGCGCCGCCCATTATGAGATCCCGATCAACGCTGGTTAACGCAGATTTTGCCCGGAACCGTAGTTTCGAGCTGTCCAGCGAGGAAGCTTTGGGAAGCTCATGGAAGGTAAGGAACGGGGCGGTACGACGGCGATAAGATGAATGAGCCCCGCCGACGGCAACTAAGCCGAAAATTTGACTGGAGTTGTTTCGAACCCGATGTCCAGCGTGGTTCCGGGTTGCGTGATCATATAAGTTCCTTGGGAGCTAATTCGCAGACACTACACTAGCGTGCCGTCCCGGCTAATTCTTTACAACATGCGACTGGGCGTAAGGTAGGGCAGACACCTTGTCTGCGCGCGACCCCTCGGTCGCGCTCTTACACTACACTAGCGCCGCGATCCCACTGCATTCCGGCGGATCAGTTCTTCCAACTCGGTGCCATCCGTGGCCGGTCCAATGTAGTGATACGCCTCCGCAAACTGCAAGCCATACTTCGCTCCCAATTCCCGGTCCCCTTTCAACACCACCTGCTTAACATATTCCCGATTAGCCGTAGCGTCATCGTCGCCAAGCATCGGCAGCCGCTTGCCCTCCCGCGCCAGTCTCGCTCTCAACTTCGACCCAGTCTCACCCGCCGGGCCCTGCGCTTTATTCGCCAGGTTCGACGCTACCTTTATGTCGATCACCGAACTGATATCCACCACACGATTTACAAGCTGCGGCCCGCGCGCGTGATAATACTTTGTCGTAACCGGGTGCGGCTGCACTCCGGCGTCAAAGTGCTCCGGATAGTCCTTGTCGCCGCCCGCCATCCAACACGCCGCCTCCACTCCTTGCGCCGTAAAGTAATGGTCGGGATTTTCTTCGTAAGATCCCCAAGGGTCGTAACAGATCACCGTGTCAATCTTCAGCAGACGAAAAAGAAAAATCAGCCGCGCCCGATACTCCAGCCGCTCCACCCCATCCATCTGGTGGTTGCGGTAGTTCAGATCGTAAGCTTTCTTCAGGCCCAGCGCCCGCGCCACTTCCAGATTGTCGCGATAGTTGGCAATCACGCTCTCGGCACCCACTCCCGGCCCAGCGGCATCGTCGATGGTAGTGCGAATCAGATAGCCCGTGTATCCTTCGCGAATCAACTTGGCCACCAGACCGCCGGCAAAAATCGGAATATCGTCCGCGTGCGGTTGAATAGCCGCCAGCACTTTTCCCAAATGCGGCTTGCCCGGCAGATCCCGCTCAACTACCACGCCGTTCTGTGCCCGGCCCGATTGCGAACCAGCAGCGCCCACAATTCCCGCAACAAACGATCGTCTCGTAATATGTGACATCAGAAGGAGTATACACGGCCCGAATAACTCTCAGCGAACTCGCCTCTGCGCGCTCCCCAACGCCGAGTCCGAACCCGGCGTCCGGCTCTCCAAAGGCCCCGCTCCCATAACCCAAACGAAGGACGGCGGACGCCCTCGCCCGCGCGCAACCCCCAGGTCGCGCCCTCACGAGTACATCGGTTCACCAGCGCCTTCCCGCCTAATGAAACAAGAGCGCCGGACCAATCCAGCGCTCCCCAAAAAAACCTAAAACTGGATCTTACCCCCAAGCTGTATATTCCGGTTCCCCCCAGCCCCGGTTATATTCCCAAACGACCCCGTGTTAATCGTAGACGCCGGATTCCCAAAGTTCGTATGGTTAAACAGCGCGAACGTCTCAAACCGGAACTGGAACTGCAGCCGTTCCTTGATCGGGAAGTTCTTAAACACCGAAAAGTTCACCGTCTCAGACCCCGGCCCATACAACAGGTTCCGTCCTGCATTCCCGTAAGCAAAGTTTGTGGGCGCGATCGGATAAAGATCCCCCACCGTGAAAGCAGTTGGGTCGATACAACCCACCAGATGTCCCCTCCCGCAGTTCGACGTAGCCGCGTGCACCAGATTCGGCCGGTAAGTCCCGCTAGCCTGAGTGTTCGCCGTATCGGTGCCAGTCGAGACATTGAACGGCACGCCCGTTTGCAGCGTAATAATCCCGTTGGCCTGCCAGTGCGTAAGCACACCCTTCAACACCGGGTTCGAAACCGCGAAGAAAGGAATGTCGTAATTAAAGGTAGCCACAAACCGGTGCCGGATGTCCCAGTTCGAATTTCCATAATCGGCCTTCCATAAATAAGGAATCATCGGCGTGCCCCCGCCATTGGAATCCGTAGTCACGTCCAGCGTGTGCGCCCACGTGTAGCTGGCCAGAAACTGCAATCCGCGGTTCATGCGCTGCCGGAAGATCGCGCTCGTGCTCTCATAGTTGGCAATCTCATCGGTGTTGATCGTCCGGATCGGACCAAATAGCGGATTCGGCCGGCGGGCGTTCACAGAGCCCGGCCCCGGAAATAACGGAGTGTTGTTGTAGAAACTCCGATCCAGGTGATAGGAATGCGAGCCCAGATACTGCAGCTCAACGCCGCCGCCGCTCCACAACTGCCGTTCCACCCCCGCGCTCCACTGGTTCATCCGGCCCGTCGGCTGGTGCCACGGATCGGTAACAATCAGCCCTGCCGTCGGAGCCGTCGGGCACACCCCAGGCACGCCAAACGGATTCGACAGGTTAGGCGGAGCCAGCCCCACTGACCAGTTGCAAGTAAGAATCGTAGTGTAAGGCGGATTCGTGTTCAGAAACGTGTAACTGTTGGTCTGGTTCGGATTGTAGTAAATGCCCCCGCCGGCCCGGAACACCGTCCGTTCCGTGAATCGATAAGCCACGCCCAGCCGCGGCGCCCAATCGTTGTGATTCGGAGCGATAAACCGGAACCCCGGCGTCCCCCCAACAATCTTTGTCTGGTCCGCATTTAAAAGCGTGGCGTTCCCGTTGATCGTGTAAGGCACCGTAGGCAGTTCATACCGCAGCCCGTAATTCAAAGTAATTTTCCGTGTCACCTGCCACTTGTCCAGAATAAAGAAGCCGTCCCGCCACTCAGCCACTCGCCCGCGGACTTCCGGCCCCGGGGTGTTGAACGATTGCGGCGCCCCAAGAATAAAATCGGCCGCCGCGTACCCGGTCAACAACCCATTGAATGTGAAAACACCGCGCGGGTTGTTCACCGCCGCCCGCCCCGTCGCCAGCCTGCGGAATTCCATTCCCGCCATAATGCTGTGCGAACCGTGGTTCCAACTGATCTGTTCTGAAGCCTGGTTCGTACTGTCGTTCTGATACCAGTTGCTCGCTGCGTTGTTCAGTCCATTGAAACCAACAATAGTGAAGTCCGGAATGCCGGGATTGTTGTACAGCACGTCTCCCGTGAACCCCGCAATCCCCAAATCCGAACCCGCCGACTTCTGCCCCGCCACCGCGAACGGATTCAACGTCGCCGTGTCGAAGAAATTCCGCCCCACCCGGAAATCGTTCACCAGGTTCGCCGTCAGCGTATGCGTGTAGCCAAACGTATAGTTCCTCGTCGTATAGGGCGTAGTCGCGCCGTTAGCCGGCAGCGCATTCCCGCCAAACACATTCCAGTTTTGATAATGCGCCCGCACATTCAACCGGATCTTGTCTCCAATGTTCTGATCGATGCGGTCCACCGTCTGGTCATACTTGGCGGAGTTCGGCACAGGCACTGAAAAATTGCTGGCCAGACCCGGCAGGTTCGACCCTGGAATGTACTGTTGCATCTTCAAAGCCACAGCCGAGATGCGCGAAGTGGGAATCATGTTCCCCGGAAACGGCGCGTTCCCGTTCAGCGGATCCTTAATAGCGCCGCCCGTAATGCTCGATGCAGGCACCTGCGAAAAATTGCCGCTGAAAAACGCCGCCGGCATCTCCGTCGATAGCGACGTTGACGATTGCACCAGCCGGAATCCTTCATAAGACGCCATGAAGAACGTCTTGTCCTTGCCGTTGTAAAGTTTCGGGATAATCACCGGCCCGTCGAACTCCACGCCAAACTGGTTCTGCCGCAGCGGTGGCTTAGAAGCTGTAGGGTTGGCAGGCGTCGGCAGCGTGAAGAACGCCCGCGCATCCAGCACCTGGTTGCGCAGAAACTCCACCGCCGCCCCATGAAACAAGTTCGTCCCGCTCTTGGTGATTACATTAATATGGACGCCCATATACGCGCCATACTGCGCTGAATACGTTCCCGTCTGCACTTCCACTTCCTGCACCGCCTCCACCATCGGCCGCGTCGGCGTATTAGTAATCAGGTTGTTCATGATGCTGATCCCGTCCAGCGTCATGCTGTTCGAGATCTCTCGCGTACCCGCCCCCACAAAATCTTCCCCCGGCGGTGTCCCTGTCGCGGACGACTTCGGTCCCAGCAGCACGCCAGGCGTAGTGATCGCCAGCATCATCGGGTCGCGGCCATTCAGCGGCAGGTCGGCAACCGCACGCGTCCCCAGGTTCTCGGAAACCGTTGCATCATCGGTCTTGATGGCAGTCACTTCCGCCTGCACCGTCACCGTCTGCAATATCGTGCCGATGGCCAGCTTGAAATCCGTGCGCACCGTCTGATTGATGCTCACCGGCACTCCCGTCTTCGTCACCCTCTGAAAGCCCGATTGCTCCACCGTCACGTCGTATACACCCACGCGGACGAAATCGATTGAGAAATACCCAGCTTCATTCGTGCTGGTAGTCTGCGTGGTCAGAGTCCCGGTCTCCACCGCTGTCACTTTTGCGTTAGGAACGGATTTGCCACTCGAATCGCTCACAGTGCCCACCAACGAAGTAGTGGTGGCCAGTTGCGCACTGGCGCCGGCACTAAAAAGCGCGAAAAGAGAAAAGGTTACGGAAAGCCGCTTGAGCATACCAACCCCCTGTTCTTCAAACCGGAATCACCGTCGAACGGAATCCGGCACTGCCTTAGATCTTTGTTGCTGAATGGTTACAGGGTACAGTAAATAGTGTCCCGGTCAAAGGACTTTCTGTCCGCGGGGATCCTTTCCTGTCATCTCCACGCACCTCGTCGCGGCCTTACCGGATTGACACAGGCGCTAAAATCTGGGTAGCATTATCTAATCGGAAGTCAGTATTTTCAGGAGGTTACCTTGTATCGCAAAGTTTCATCAGCACTAGTGTTCTTCCTCTCCTGCCTGCCCCTGTTCTCGCAGACAACGTCCACCACCATCCTTGGAACAGTCACAGACTCCACCGGTGCTTCAATCGGTGGCGCCAAAGTGACCGTTGCCAACATTAACACCGGCATAAAGCGCGAGGAAACCACCTCCGCCGGCGGAAACTATTCATTCCCCTTGCTCGATGTAGGCCAATACTCGGTAACCGTTGAAATGCAAGGCTTTAAGACCGAAACGCAGACGGGCATCGAACTCCAGATCAACCAGAAAGCCCGCGTCGATTTCAAGAGTCTCCAAGTCGGCTCCCAATCAGAATCGGTTACCATCACCGGAGAAGTAGCACAGTTGAAAACAGACGAAGCCTCTCTCGGTTCGGTAGTCGAACAACGCCGCGTAGTAGAACTTCCCCTCAACGGCCGCAACCTGGCCGGTCTGGCGGTAATGCAACCTGGCGTTCAGTTCGGCGGCCGCATGGGCTTCGACGGTCTAACCGGCGGTGGCGGCGGCGTCCCGATCCCAGGACAGTCTATTTCCATCTCCGCCAACGGCCAGCGCGACACCAACCAGCACGGAACACTCGACGGCGTGATTGCTACTGAGCCCCGCGTCAATACAATTCCGTTTGCCCCCTCCACCGAAGCGGTTGAGGAATTCAAGGTTCTCTCCGGCTCCTACTCGGCTGAATACGGCACCAACTCCGGCGCTCAGGTAATGATCATTACCAAGAGCGGAACCAACCAGATGCACGGTTCGCTCTTCGAGTTCTTCCGCAACGATCAACTCGACGCCGAATCGTACTTCCAGAACTATTTCAATTCCCCCACGGCCCCCCGCAGGGCCAAGGACAAGCTCCGCCAGAACCAGTTCGGTGGTGTGTGGACAGGCCCCGTCTGGATCCCGAAAGTCTACAACGGTAAGGATAAGACGTTCTTCATGGTCAACTACGAGCGCCGCGACCGCCGGCAGCCAGGCTTGGCCGGTACCGCGAACGTACCAACCGAAGCCATGAAGGGCGGCGATCTGAGCGCATTTCTGAATCGCCCCAATCCGGCGCAGAACGTAGCCGTCACGGATCCCCTTACCGGAATCCCGTTCCCCGGCAATATCATTCCTGCCTCGCGCATCAGCCCAACCGCCAAGGCCCTCTTCCCCTTCTGGCCAACGGCCCAAAACGCCAAGCCAGACCCCATCAACGGCAATAACTACATCGGAGACGGCGGCGTCAAACAGGATGAAGATCAGGTGTTTGTCCGCGGCGATCACAACTTCTCCTCAAACGATAAAATCTTCGGCCGCTACGCGTTTCAAGACATCCGCTACGTGACCACTCCCGGCGATAATCCCATTTTTCAATACTTCGTCGCCGGCCGTAACCAAAACGTAGCCACCCAATGGCTGCACATTTTCTCGCCGTCGCTAATCAATGAACTTCGCTACGGCTACAACCGCTCCGTCGATAACACCCTGAATCCCCGGTCGAACACCAGCTTCGATCTCGACACACTGGGTCTCACCGGGTTCCGCCTTCTCACCGACGCCAATCGCAAATTCACTTCCCGCGAAGCCGGCCTGCCGTCCTTCAACATTAATGGCTTTTCCGGCATTGGCGATCGCGACGGCGGCAACGGTTTCGATTTTAACGACGTGCATCAGATGAACGATAACGTCACCTATACCCGCGGCAAGCACAACATGAAATTCGGCTTCGACTTCACCTGGGTCGGCCTGTTCCGCGGCGCAGCCAACACGGCCCGCGGCGACTTGTCATTCTCTGACAACGTCTCCCGCAGTGCGTTCGCCGCGTTCCTGCTAGGCTATCCGTCTTCAGCGAATTCTCCCGAAGGCTTACCTCTCACCCGGTCGCGCCAGCAGCGCTACGCCGGCTATGTCCAGGATGATTGGAAAGCCACGCAACGGCTCACCGTCAACATCGGTGTGCGCTACGAATACAATACGATGGCGAAGGATATCGACGGCCTCTGGCGTACTCTCGACTTCACCAAAAAAGTTGATGGCGCTCCAACCCTAGTTCCCGCCATCCGTAACCAGTTCAATTTCTACGACCCGCAAAAGACCCTCTTCATGCCGCGCGTGGGCCTGGCCTACCGCGCCTCTGAGAAAACCGTAGTCCGCGGCGGATTCGGTATCTACTACAACGTTCACCAGTTGAATAACTATACGATCTTGAACCTGAACGTGCCGCTTTCCGGGTCCAGCAACTTCAATAACAGCGCTGACGCCACCGGCAAGTTGCTCAGCGCCACACCGCTCACCTTCGCCCAGCCCTTCGGCTTAGTCAACGCCACCAGCGCCATCAGCGCCAACACGCTCGATCACACCAATCTGGAACCCTACGTCACCCAATGGAGTTTCGATGTGCAACGCCAGCTCCCCGGCCGCCAGGTGCTAACCGTCGGCTACGTGGGCAGCAAGGGCACCAACATCGATTCCACCATCGAACTCAACAATCCGGATCCGGCCTTTGACACACCCACTTCCTCCACCCAGAGCCGACGTCCGTATCAGTTCGTGATCGATGGCGTGGGCGGTCCAAAGCGACCGCTGACCCGTACCCGCTTCTTAACCAACGGTTCCAATTCCTGGTATCACGGCCTGCAGGTCAACTACGAAAAGCGCATGAGCCAGGGCCTGCAATTCGGCGTGGCTTACACCTATAGCCAAGCTCTTGGCGAAGGCTACGGCCGCAATGAGGCATTCGGCGGCACCACCAACAACACCCAGGACCCGCGCAATCGCGCCGCGGGCAAAGGCCGCTATCCATTCGATGTCCGCCAGAATCTGGTGGCGAACTTCATCTATGAAATTCCAATCTTCTCCTCCATGAAGAACGGAATCGCCAAACAAGCCTTCGGCGGCTGGCAATTAAATGGAATTTACACCGCGCGCACCGGCTTCCCGTTCACCGTCAACCAAGGAAATACCGTCAACACCGCTAACTCCCCGGCCCTCCCGGATCGTCTCGCCACCGGCAAATCCAGCAGCCCCACCACAGACCGCTGGTTTGATCCCTCGGCCTTCGCAGTCCTGTCCTGCCAGGATACCCGCTTCCCCGGTCTCTGCCATTACGGCAATTCCGGCGTCGGCATCCTCGATGGACCGGGCTTCAACAACCTCGACTTCTCGCTAATTAAAAACGTCCGCGTACACGAAGGAATGAACCTCCAGTTCCGCACGGAGTTCTTCAACATCGCCAACCATCCCAATTTCAACATCCCCAACCGTGGTCTGCGCACGGGGCCGTCCTACCTGCCCTCCACCCCCGGCGGCTCCTATCCGATACAAAACATCGGTGCCAAGGATAGCGGTCAACCGGGCCAGATCGGATCTACCATTCAACCGATGCGCATCATCCAGCTAGCAATGCGCTTCACGTTCTAAAATAAAAAAAGGAAGGGCATCACCAGAAAAAATGGGTGATGCCCCAACCCAACAACCCAACAACCCAACAACCCAACAACCCAACAACCCTCCAACCCTCCAACCCTCCAACCCTCCAACCCTCCAACCCAACAACCCTCCAAC
>JANXXV010000202.1 GCA_025350445.1 Bryobacteraceae bacterium
GCCAAAGTCTCCGACTCGGCGATGCAGGAGATCAATCTCCTGCGCGACACCTTCCACGGCGAATGGAACTACGAGATCCGCCCTCGCAGTGAAAAGGTTATTTCCTAACAGTGCCTAAGTGCCTAGCGCGCCCTTGAAGACATCGTTCCCCAGCAGAGCCCCATTGAACAGAAACTGGTCATTATTTGTAGTGGCGTCCGCAAGCTGGCCATCGCCGACGATGGGAGTGATCTTCGCCTGAGGGTTGGTGGACGACGCCTGGTAGAACCCGCGGATATCTACGTTCAAATTGTCGCCGCTGCGGGCCAGGGTCTGGCCGCCATCGTAAATCACGACGGACCGATAGGCGGCGCTGGGATCGAGGGATCTGTAAACCAGAACCAGGGTGGCGCCTTCGGTGGAGGGGGCGGTGGTCAGCGCATGGCTGTCGGGAAACGTAACCGGGTAATCGCCGGCCGGGGTGGCTTTGAAAGTATTCGCGTCGAAGGTGAGATAGGCGAAGACGTCGGCGCGGTAGACGACGGCTTGGGTAAAGCCGGCCCAACGGGGAACGGTGACGCCGGCGATAGGAGTTCCGGTGATCTGCTTGCCGCGGATGGTGGCGGCGGCTCCACTGGTGTTGGCATCGACGAGCGTTTCCCAATAAAGGTAGGCGGCAACAACGTCCGCGTCGGCAGGCAAACCAACGCCGGAGATGCTAATGGTGCCCGAGCCGACGCCGCGAACTCCGACACCCGCCGCGATGTAGTCGCCCTTGACGAAGTAGTTCTTAAAAAAACTCAGGCCCGGGTTGGCGACGGCATCCGCCGCGAAGCCGAGCAGTATCAATGAGGACCAGATGTAGCGATTCAAGTTATTAACCTCTCAGCGGCCCGGAACCCGCTATACCAACGCCGTAGGCGATCTGTAGGAAACTACGCTGCCCGCAGACACTTCGGGATGTCCGATTATAAACCCATCCGGGCGAAACTTCATCAACCATAAGTACTCTTTACAAGGGCTAGTACTAGCGGAGAACGGGCTGGGTGATTGGGGAAAAGACCGGCCCGGATTGGTTCATTCCTGCGATTCCGGCTGGCTCAGAGGCCCGATTGCGGGGTGGGTTTGGAATTTCGTGGCGGGGTGATGGGGTTTTGGGCTCAGTCGGCGCGGTTTGGGGCGATGGGGGTGGTTCGTTTCGCAATTCTTTCGACACGTTTGATTCTATGCGGGATTTCTGCATTTTTTCCAGTGATTTCAGGGCCCGGTCGAAGGCCCGGCTATAGATGGTTTCGTAGCGCAGCAGGAGTTGGAGGGATTTTTCCTGATTTGCGAGGGTAGTGAAGGCCAAGCTGAGGCGGGTGGGGTGGGTGATTATTTTGAATTGTTGGGCAATTTCGGGAGCCATGCGGTCCATTTGCAGGTCGAGGGCGGCGGTTTGGATGAGCCAAACACGGCGGAGACGCCGGCGGGAGGCTACCATTTCGGTGACGAGTTCGAGTTCGACGGTGTCGGCTGGTTGGAATTTTTGTATGAATGCTTCCATTAATTCGCCGAATTCGGTTTGGGATTCGTTGCCGAGGACCAGGGATTTGGCGGTCAGGCCGTGACGGAGAGCGTTTTGGGAGGACTTTTGGAGACCTTCCGGGGATTTTGTGCCGGCGGCGAGCGCGCCGTTGTGGCGGGCTTGCTTTCTGAATTGTCTGGAAGACATTGTTGATACCTCTGGATGGAGAATAGCGGGCGGGGATAGCGGGCAGATTGGGGAATGGCTGTAGGTTGTTGGATTGGTTGTGTCGATTTTTTGAAAATAGTGGTGGCCATAGAAGTTTTCCTCGGTAGGGCGGCGAGGAAAGGCCCGGGGGAGCCGAGAAATACCGGGGCCGCCCTGGTGATGAAAACGGGAGATGAACTAGACCGCATCGTGCGTTTCGGTTATGGGGATTGAATTCGACCCGAGATCGATGAACTCCGCAAGGGTGATTTCAATGGATCAGGATTTGTACCTATCCTGCAATCCGTAATTCTTGTACTGCTGAAGGTTGGGTCAGACTCGCGGCTGCCGAGGCGGCGAAAAATAGACCAGTTTCCCAGTTTTCTTGGACCTGAACCCGGTCAAAGATCCCGTTTACGGAGAAGTCGATTGGCGAGGAAAAGCGGCACGACAGTCCAAGAAACCAGGATGATCAGGAGGGCAGCCTCGCTCAGGCCGCGCCCGCCGAAAAACTTCACAAGCGCCGCTCCGGCCGAACCGAAAATCGTGGCGTCGCCCAGTGACATAAGGCCGGAAATTCGAGCTACATCAACAGGATTCCCTAGAAGCGAAAAAAAGATCAGCAGGTTCGCGGTCCTCTCCTTCAGCAGGAATCCCACTCCAATCACGAGCAAGTCATAGAACAATACCAGGAAAAACCAACAGAATAACGTAAGACCAAACGCCCGCGCCCGCGTAACGCCAAGTACGGCAAGGAGCGAGCCCAGGGAAAGGAAAGCCGATGCCAACAACACGGCGATGCCTGTGAACGACAGAAATCGTAGTAGACCCTCGGTGCCAACCTGTAATGCGATCATGGCACCCGCAATGCCGAAGCCGATAACCATCGCGGTCAACATGGAGCCGAACAGACCCAGGAACTTACCGAGCAGGATTTCGCTTCGAGCCACGGGTTGCGAAAAGAGCAACTCGGCTGCGCCGCTGTCACCGGTGAAACTGAGCGAAGCCATTGTGAGAGCGACCAGGGGCACCAGATAAAGCACCAGGCTCAACAAACTGGCGCTGGTCCGTTCGAAGCCCTGGAACCCGGCGTAGCCTTCGGTCACCATTCCAAAGTAAGAAATAACAAGGGCAAGCAAGCCGAACACGGTGGCAAACAACAACGTCCAACGATTACGGATGTTGATTCGAGTCTCTTGACCGGCGATTGTAAGTATGGCGGCGCAGTTCATATGTCCCTTCCTCAAAACGTCATGGCGCGAGGCGTGCTATCACCCGGAATCCGACATCGGCGGCTCGGTGGTAGGGTTGAAAGCCGTCGCGGTACGGCAAGTAAACAGGTGCAGTGGTGGCGCTATACCAGGAACCGCCGCGCACGGTACGGCGCTCCGCGGAATCATCGTTGTTCCGGTCGTCATCGGCGAATGGCTGACGGCGGCTGTAGGCGCGAAAGATCGATTGAGTCCATTCGGCCGCATTGCCGGACATGTGATAGATGCCATAACGGTTCGGCTGGTAAGAGTGGCCGGTCTCCTGCCGATCTACCACGGTGACGGGAACGCCAGGGTTTTTCCGCCAATTGTACCAGCTAACCTGCTTGTCGCTGATCAGCATGCCCAGGCCATAGTCGAAACCGTCCGGGCCGCGAGCGGCTTTTTCCCACTCGGCGTCGTTGGGAAGTGTAAAGCTCCATTTTCCACCGCCGGTTCGGGCCGTGAGCCACCGGCAATAAGCGTTGGCTTCAACCCAGGTGACGCGCGTGACCGGTTGCCTGGGTTGGGCGAAGCGGCTGAAATCGGGAGCCGCCGGAGACATCAATGCGCTTGCTTCAGAACGATTGGACGCCATCCAGTCGCGTCCTTGTCTGGTCCAGTTTTCCGGTTTGGCAAATCCGGCTGGATCGAGAAGAAACTCTCTGAATTGCGCGTTGGTGACTTCGAAGTTTGAAATTGCGTAGGCGCTCACCCAGACATAGTGCGGTTCCTGTGGATTGGCACTATCACCGAGGAGAACGTAGCCGCTCGGAACGTACGCGAAGTCCGGCAAGTAGGACGAAGGAGCGGGGCGGACGGTGACTGCAAGCGCACCATCGCGGTCAGGACCGGCGCGAAAGCCGAGGACGGAAACTGGATAGTACATCGTTTGCCCGGCATCATCGACTCGCAGGAAGTAGCGGCCTTTTGGCAGCCACAATTCGCGGGTTGCAGGGAAATCGAGCTCCGTCGCGTCTCGAAGGTCGTCGCCGGCGTGGAACAAGCGGATGCTGGCGGTTGGCGGAGCGGAGACAAGCAGCAGAGTTTCCTGGCGCTCGAAGTGTGAGCGATCGTCTCCGCAGGCTATGAAGAGAATTGGCAACGCGAGTAATGCTATCCGCACGGCTTCTCTACTGCCTCCACAGGTCTTCAAACCGCAGCACCCGCCCGGCGAACCGGCGAGCTAAATCCTGGGCCACGGCAGAATCTTTGACCGCCAGAACCCCGTTGCCCATGGGACCGGGAATCGACGTGGATCTCACCAGGAACGCCTGTTGCGCATCCAGCCATTCCCTGCCATCGCTGTCCATTACAAACCACGCAGCCGCTTTATCTTTCAGATCGTGCGCGGCTGCGTAACGGACCATGCAATCGATGTTGTCGAATTTGAACACGCTCCCGTCTATATCGGCTATTTCCGCTGCGTAACGTCTTTCCGAGATCGCCATTTTGCACTGCGCGCACATGTCGGCGGCTTCGATCTCAACCGGCTGCGGCGGCCGGCTCCCGCAGCTCGCGGCGAACAGCAGGAGACAGATCAAAAGGGTCTTCATGCATAAACCTCAAGTAGATATCTTCGAGAGAGGGTTCTGCCGTGGAGAAGCTGATGATCTCCGCTCCGGCCTCTTCTAGCGCCCGCAGGATGCGGTACCGTTTCTCGGGTAAGGCGGCAATGGTCAGGCCGCCGGTCGAAGAACCGGCGCAGGAACCGCCCGCCGCGGTGGCAACAGCGATAAAGTGCTTGTTCATGTTGCGAAGCTCTACCCGCAGAAGCGACTGAATATTCAGCTCGTTGCGCAAAGCGCCGATGCTTTCGACAGCGCGCAAGCGTCCGCCGACCAGGATTGCGACGCGATCGGCTAGAAGGTCAACATCGGACAGCACATGCGAGGAAAAGAGAATCGTTTTGCGCAAGTCTTTGAGAGCGCCGAGGAACCCGCGGAATCCGGCGGCTCCTTCCGGATCCAAGCTCGCCGTGGGCTCGTCGAGCAAGAGAACGGGAGCATCCGCCAGCATGGCCACGGCAATGCCGAGGCGTTGCATCATTCCGCCCGAGAATTCGCTGACAAGGCGGTCCGCGGCATCGCCGAAAGCGCACCGCTCAAGAGCCGCTTCGACGCGAATAGGGGGCAGGTTGCGCAGGCGGCGATAGAACTCCAATGTTTCGCGGGCGGTTACCTGTTCCGGAAAAGCGACACGCTGCGGAAGGTAACTGATGGCAGCCCTTGCACCCGCAGGCTGGCCCCGGAGGTCGACGCCGTTGATGTGGATCTGGCCGGCGGAGGGCAGGGTCAGGCCCGCCAGGCATTTGAGCGTGGTGGTTTTTCCACTTCCGTTCGGTCCCAGAAGGGCGAAGGTTTCGCCGGCGCCAACATCGAACGAGACGCTGTCGAGCGCCTTGACTCTTCCGAACCACTTCTCCAAACTGCGAACTTCGATCATCGCTTTCGTGCCCTCCACATAAACACCGCTGCAATTACAAACATTGATGCTGGAACCACGGCCAGGGCCGCCGAGCCGCTGCGCGCATTCAGGCTCACGGGAATTTTCATCCCCAAGTCCAGCGGCTTCATGACTGGGTAGTGATCAAATTCGCGAGATCCTTCAATCACCGGGAAGCTTTGCTCGGCTGCCGCCAGCGCTTGCGAAGCCGGACTGGAGAAATAGATTCGAAGCCGCGGCCGGTTGCCCTCAAGATGCTGGAAAAGGTTTTGGATGCGGAATGGAACATCACCGAAACCGTTGGCATCCAGATCGTAGCCGTTGTAATCGCTCCAATAATTGCCTGCCCCGTCCCGATCCCATCGGATGTTGCTGGTCTTGCCAACGATACTGATGGGGCTCAAATTCCCGACAAAATTATTGCGGATGACCGCATTGCCCTCGGCGCTCGAAAAAGCTTCGATGGCGGTGTCGTTGAAGGCGATGAGATTCCGTTCGAAGCGGCTGTCGCGCAAAGATTCCATAAAGATTCCGACAACGTTATCGACGAAGAGATTCTGTTCGGAGATGCACTGTTGGCTGTCCTGGAAGAGAACTCCAAAGGAACTGAACCCGCGGTTGTGCATGAAGGCGTTACGCCGAAACTGAATATTGTGCGAATACATGATGGCGGCGCCGGCGACGTTGTTTTCGAAGATATTGTCCTCGAATAAATTGTCGTTCGAGTACATGTAGTGGAGACCGTAGCGCACAGCGAAAACGCGATTTCCGCGAATGACGCTGCGATCGGCATTTTGCAGATACATGCCGTCGCGCATGTCCGTGATGGTGTTTTGAGCGATGGTGTTGTCCGCGGAACTGAAAATGTGAATGCCGGCGCCGCGCTCGCCGAAGCCTAGATCCTTCCGGCCGTAAAGAGAGTTATCCGTAACCGTGTTGTGGCTGGACTGGAAGAAATAGATGCCAAAAAGCACGTCGCGGAGTTGGTTGTGCTCGATTCGATTGCCGCCGGACTTGAGTAGAATCCCGGAATCTTCCTCGACGAGCATTCCTCCGCTGTGTTCGATTCGGAAGCCGCGGATCGAACAGCCGGCGGCCAGCACTGTAATCACGCTTCCCTTGCCGTCGCCGTGGAGCACGGGCCACCCGTCACCCTGGAGAGAGAGTGGTTTATCGAGGATAAGATTTCCATGGTAAGTCCCGCCGCGTACTTCGATCCTATCGGCGGAGACTGCTGCACGGATTGCCTCCCGGACGTCCGTGAACTGCCCGCCTGGGCCGACCACCAAGGTGCGTCCATGAACGACGCACGCACCTAGGATTACCAGTCCTATCCGCACAGACCTCACACGATCTCTCCTGCCTGCGTTCTCTGACGGGCCGACATGATGAGAGCGACAATCATCAACAGCAAAGACGCAGCGATCAGATATGTCGCCGGCCCGGGATAGTTATTCACTGCAAAATTGGCGATCTGTTGCGTCCCGATCAACGGCGGTGTAAAGGGCGCTACCTTGATTGCAGCCGTCGGGTCCAAAACATGGCCGTATTGATAAAGCCGATGGCCGAAACTCCAGAGTGAGAACAGCGTAAAGTAGAGGAACAGCACTACCAGATCGACCAGTTTGGATATTTTGCCGAAAGCAATCGCCCGAAGCGCCAGCAGCACAAAAGCGCCAAGGCCGAACGGCAGCCATCTGAATTCGCTGAAATCGCTTTCAAGCAATGGCCTCATTCCGATGTAGTGGTTCAAGCTATTGATCTCCCGAAGATCGTCACGAGTGCCGCTCTGCCCGCCTTCGAGCGTATAGGAGTAGATCTTCAGGACCAATCCGTCGGGGAACTGGTTGGAGTAGAGCGTCATCCGGTATAGGGGAAAGAGGAACGAAGGCAGCAGCAGCAGCGCCGCCACTAATACCAGAATACGGCTCCGCAATTGAAGCGGCAGCTCGAAGAAGCGGTTCGCCCTCTCCAACCAGCTCTGCGTCATTACTTGCTCCCACCCGGGATTCCAGCGGTGACCACGGGCTTGGCGTTACGTGCTGTCTTGGCCGCGCCCGGTCTGGCATTTGCAGTTGAAGCGGCGCCACTCTTCGGTTTCACCAACAGATAGCCTTGCATCTCCTGGTGCAGCGCCGAGCAGAAGTTGGTGCAGTAATACGCGTAGACTCCCGGCTTGCCGGCGACGAATTCAACGGTCTTGGTTTCGCCCGGGTCAACGACAATGTTGATGTTGTAGTCGACGAGCCCGAATCCGTGCAGTTCGTCGGTGGTCTGTTCGATGTTGGTGACATGGACGGTCACGTGGTCGCCCTGGTTCACCTCGATCTTGTTTGGCTCAAAGGAGCTACGCACGGCGACCATCTTGACGACGACATTGGCGCCGTTGCGGTTGATACTGGCGTCTTTCACGTCCCAAATGGCGTTGGGATTTGTGTTCTCCTCCTTGGTGTATATCTCGACCGGCTTCAGCAGGCTGGCGCGGATAATCTGCGCGTAGTGTGGCTCCGGCTCGGTGAACGCATCATAGATCAGCTTCATCTTCTCTCCGGTAATGTCGATCAACTGGGAACTCTCCGGCTGGGAGGGTCCGACGCTCAGGTGCCGGCCGTGTGAGAGCTTGTTCAACGCGATCAGGTACTTGCCTTGAGGATGCATCGTGTCGCCCTCGATAGCTGCGAGATGTCCGATGTTGTAGGCCACTGGAATTTTGTCGACCACTTCCCAGGTGCCGAGCTTCCACTTGGCGACGGCGCTCTCCACAAACAGGCTGGTATACGCGTAGCCTTTATCGTCGAATTGGGTGTGCAGGGGACCCAGTCCGACGTTGACCTCGGCGTCCTTAATGTCCTCGTACTTGAGTACCGGAATTCCGTCCTCTTCACCGGTGAAGTCTTTCTTTTCGATGGCCAACTTGATCTTGTCGATGTTGAATACGGTGGTGATGGATTGCAGCTTGCCGCTGCCTACGATGTACTTGCCGTCGGGGGTCACGTCCACGCCGTGCGGGCTCTTTGGCATGGGCATGAGAAAGACAAAGCCGGGCGTGTCCTTAGGATCGATCACCTTCACGCCGCCGAGCATCTTGGTCTTACCTTCCTTAACGGCCTTCTCAGCGTCTTTCCAATTGACCGCGACAATGTAGTCGCGGTCTTTCTGAGTGGAAGTCACTTCCAGCTTTCCAGTGCCGCGCTCGGAGTTATAACAGCTCCAGAAGGCCCAGCCTTCGCTGGGACCCTTTCCGCCCGCGCCCAGGTCCCAGTCGAACGGCGGCATCAGAATCTGCCAGCCCATGCTGATGTCGCCGGTTTTTGGATCCACAGCCATGCCGGAGACGACGCCCTTGTACTTGGTGGCGTACTCTTCGATCGGTGCGTAAGTGCCCTTGGGCAACGGAATCGAAAAGCGCGAAGCGCCCAGAATGTACTCCGTGTTGCTGGTGACAAATGTGGAACCGTGATTGCCGGAGACGTTCGGCATGGGACCGAATATCTGTCTGGTCTTGAAGTCGCGTAGATCGATGCGTGCCATGCGATTGTTGGCGTTGTCGTTCACGAACAGCCAGCGGCCATCATAATCGCCGTTGGTTTTGCTGATGGCCGGATGGTGAACGTCGCCCCAGGTGAAGCCCCCCAACATGGCCTTCGTCTCTTTGTCGAACCCATAACCGTTGGCGGGGTATGGGGCAAAGACGGGAATGGTGGAAATATGCCGCATGGACGGGAGTCCGGCCACGTAGACATTGCCGGATTGACCGCCGGAATAGAAGATATAGTACTCGTCCAGATCGCCCGGCGCCACGTAGGAAGCGATGGCCGCCTCGGCGATGTCGCCGCGCTGCGCGGTCTTAGGCTTCCTGGCGCAACTGGAAACCACGAGGATAAGCAGCGCCGTGGCTAACATCAACTTGCCTAATTCGTATTTTGACTTCATGGTCATACCCTCCATCTCCCTATTTGGCCGGCGCGAAACGTCACTTCTTGGCTCCGGGTTTCTTTACTTCCAACGCCTGCTTTTTCCGATAAGCAGCCGTCAATGTTCGGATGGCTTCGTTCCGCTCGGCATCCGTTAAGTGAATCTGCGTGGACAACACCACTGCCATCGTTCCGGTTGGATTGTGCAAGAAATCGTCCAGTGTCCTGCCGAAGCGGCTTTGCACGTCGGCGTATGCCATGGACAGGTCCGGTCCGATCTTGGTTGCGGACTCGACGCCCAGCACGGTGACGTCGTGGCAGATGAAGCATGTCTTTCGGACGAAGAATGCGCCTTCACCGTGCAGCATCTGCTCTTCTTTGGCCTTCTCTTCGGCAGTCGGCAAATCGGCAGTCTTCGCACCTGGAATGTATTCGAGGGGAAGATCGGTCTTCTTCCAGCTCATCACCAGCATCGCCAGCGACTGCGCTTCCTTGCTGCCGAGCCCAAAGTTCGGCATCACCGTCTCGCTCGACATCGCTTTCGGATCCTTGAAGTGCGCCAGGTGCCAGCCAAAGACGGAAGGCTTGCCCGGCATGCGCGCGTAGTTGTATTGCTCGGGGTTCTGATCGCCGATGTAGGTGAGATTCGGACCGATGACTCCGCCGCGGTTGTTAATGGTATGGCAGGCGCGGCAACCTTTGTCGCGCAGCAGTTGCTTGGCGTCGTTGATATATCTGGCACCCTTGGTTTCCCGGTCGTTGCGGTGGCAAACATTGCAGTTGCTCTCGAGCAATGCGTGCCTGTTGCCGACCAGGTACGCCTTGGCCAACTCAGGGCCGAGTAGCGGTTGCTCCCAGTGTTCAGCATCGATGGCGTGAGCGTCGGCTACCGTGGTCGCGTAACCCTGTCCGCCGTGGCAGATGGTACAGCCAAACTTGGAGACCGGATGCTTTTCGAGGATCTCCTTCGGATGCGTCCGATAAGGGTTCGGCACGTTCTCAACGCCCTTCCACTCGATTCCCTGATGACAGGTTGTGCAGCGGTCGGTGCGGTTGATCTCCTTCACCCAGACTTGCTGTATGCCGGCCGGAATCGTAACCGCGCGCCGCTCCCCAAAGCGCTTGCCCACCAGATCGTGGAACTCGGATTGATACCCTTTCCACTCGGGCGTGAACTGGTCCCAGTACAGATAACCCGTGAGAGCTAGCATCCCGGCGCCGAAAACGTAGATCCAAAGAGTGTCGCGATTCTTCCAGTCCATATGTTTTTTCTCAGAAGTTCTTCGGTACAGGTGGCCAAGCCTCCCAAAACCAGTAAAATTTCCAATAGGGCCCTCGCAGGAACGTGCCCACAATTGTAAGAATCAAGATCAGGACGACCACTGCGAGGAAAATCGTGTTTTGACGGGTCCGCGTTTTTGCGAACCAAACGCCGGCGGAGCTCACTGGGCTACGGTCGAAATAAGGCCACAATACTGCGGCGAGCACCAATACACCCGGCAGGAGAATGCCGCCTACGAGCGCGCCGTTGATCGTCACACCTCCGATGTGAATGGTGGTGTCAGTGACCAGTTCCTGCAGCCAGAGAAAGTACCAGGGCGCCTTCGCCGGATTGGGCGTCACCTTCGGATTGGCCGCCTCCTCAAGTGGCGTCGGCACAAGTACCGCGAGGATCGAAACAACCAGTATGGTGATCAGGGTCACCGCCAAGAGCCGCCGCGTGAGGTTGGGCGAACTGGGAACGGTGTGGCGGTCGTAATCCACCAGCGCCGTCTCCACTTGGACGGTGCGCCCGCGTGTCAGCCCGAGCAGCGAATAAGTCTTGGCTTTTACCGGGGCAGTCTTCTCACTCTTCTGCTTCAGCGACAACTGATCGACGCAGGCGAGTCCCCCGTCTTTCCGCACGCGCCACATATGCCACGAAAAGAGAAAGAGGACGAACACTGGCAGGAAGAAGCAGTGCAACACATAGAAGCGGATCAGCGTATTCTGCTCGATCTGATTGCCACCGAGTAGCAGGAACCGGATCTTGTCACCGACGACCGGTGCCGCGCTGGCGATATTTGTGCCGACCGTGATCGCCCAGTA
>JANXXV010000222.1 GCA_025350445.1 Bryobacteraceae bacterium
CGTTCGGCTTTCGATTCCGTAAATTCATAATCCGGATCGGTCCACACATCGAACATACGGCGCGGCGGCAGCGTCATCAGGAAGCCGCCGTATTCAGCGCGCCCTATGCCGGGCCCCACCAGGTGGTCGAACGGAAACGTAGCGTAGAAGGCCATATCCGATTCGTTCTGATGCTCGCCAAGCCAAGTGGTGAGATATTGATACTTATCGTCGCGGTCTTCATCGAAGATCACAATCACGGAACCCACTTCTCCCGACAGCCGCTCCTGATGCCGCACGTAGATCTTCTTCTCATGCCAGTTGCGAATAGTCTCGCGGAGATCGATGCCATCGAGCAGCGACGTGGTGAACGGCTCGGTGCGTTCCCGTTCCTCTGAGATGAAGCTCTTCGCTTTCGTCTTTAGAAACTTGCCGTAGTTCTCGATGACGATGTCTTCGGGCGGGTAGGAGCAAATAGAGTTTCCATTCAATTGTTCGGCCCATTCGCCCGGATAGTTTTCCTTTTTCCGGCGCTTCAATGCGCTGGGCCGGACGCGCTGCTTAAAGCGCGGCAGCCGGCGGCGCAGACGGAGGCGCTTAGAATTCACCCAGACTTCGTCACCGGAGATGCGCACTGTTTCCAGGTCACTCTCCACTTGTTGCGCGGGGTAGCGATTCGCCGCTTCCCAAACCTCCCATCCGTAGTTATCGTCCACGATGGATCGCGCGGCCACCGCCAGGTCGAACAGATTCGCCACCAGATCGTTGTTGATCCGCGCCAGGTTTCTTGTATAGCGCGCCATCAATTGGCGATGCCAGTGCGCTAATTTGTCCCCGGTGCTCTGTTCATAGTTCTTCTCCGCCGCGCGCAGCACATCGTATTGCACCCGCGGCCGGTCGACGAGCGCCGCCTTCCCAAAGCTCTCGCGAAACTGTTCGTACCGGCTTTGCAGAAACGGGTATTCGATGGTGATCTCCGCCAGACAATCGGGATGTGGATTCACCAACTCCACCTGCACGCGCTTCTGCCTGCGCGCCGGTTCATCCTGCGGAATCTGCATCGCGTCCATCACCGGGTCCAGCAGATTCAGAGACGTGACGACGAACGTATTCACCGAAGGGTCCGCCCCCTGCAGTTTCCAGGCAACGCCCGCCGCGTATTCCACTACATCCGGACTTTGCTCGGCCGGAGGATTCAGCCGGTAGATCTCCACATACTTTTCATAACCGATGAAGTGTATTGAGTACGGGTCTGGAGCATTGTCTTGCAGGTGCGGCTTGGCGCCCAGGTCCGGTTCGATAAACAGCACCCCGGCGCCGATCTCGCGAGCCGTGCGCAGTGCTTCGACGAACGGATCGCACGGTTCCACCGGCACATAGATAGCATCTTCTTCGTCGTCCGCCGGCCCACCGGCCGCGGTGTTGTCGGGGTAAAGAATCACCGTGAATTGCGGCAGCCGCTCCACCGCGCTGAGGTAGGCTTCTTCCAGTGAAGCGGGCAGCTCCACAGCCACTATCCGCGGTCGAGCCTCCAGCAGGGCGCGCCGTAACTCAATGGCGAACTCCATTCGCCCCGGCAGCACCGGGAAATAGCGGAACGCGCCGCGCGTCAGACTTGCCGGGTCAAACCCGCCGGGCATAGCGTGCCGCCTCGTCGCCAAGCGTCTGCTGGATGGCGATGTTAAGCGCTTCCTTCTGTCCCGCGTGTCCGCCGGCTTGCAGCTTCATGGTGAATCGGGCCACGTTGATTCCATCGCGAACCGTGTAACGTTCGTCGGCGGAGTGCGCCTGCTGCAGGAAGTCGGTGACGTATTGCAAGACTTCTTCATCGCCGAAAGGCAGGTTCGTTTTGAGGATCAAATACTCTTCCTCGCGTTCCGGAAAATCGATCATGATCTGCGGTTGCAGGCGGGAATGGATGTATTCAGGGAGGTCGAAAGTGGACGCGTCGTCGTTCATCGTGGCTACCATGCGGAACTCCGGATGAGCTTGGATCTTGATACCCGCGACGATGGACTCCACGTATCGGCGTGTATCGAGAAGCGGCGCCAGACTGGCCCAGCTCTTCTCGCTCATGCGATTTCCTTCATCCAGAATCGCAACGCCGCCGCGAATCATCGCCGTCACCAGAGGCGACGCCACGTAGCGCAGCTTGCCTTCGCCTTCCAACACCGGCGTGATCAACAGGTCTTCTGGTCTGGTGTCCACCGTGGCTTGCAGTATGTAGACTTCGTGGCCGATCCGCTTGCCCGCGGCATACGCCATGGTGGTCTTTCCCACCCCGGGCTTCCCCAGCAATCGGGGATTCATCGGAACATCCAGGGGATCGACAATCAGCCACGCGGCCAGCAACTGGCGCATGACTTCTTCCTGACCCACCCACCGGATAGGCAATTCATCGGGATGCGCGAGATGGAGTTGTACGCCATCGATTTCAACTATCATTCCATTCAGTATGGACTACCGATGGGTCCATGAACTTACCGGGAGATGAGGTGGGGCAGACGCCCGCGTCCGCCATAGACGCTAAATCATGCCGATTTCACATCAACGGATGCATCCCTCGAAGTGCGCATGCATCCCACAACGCCGTTTTGGAGTCTGTCGGATTTAGTCGCAAGAAGGGCGGTTCTCGCCGACAACAATAATCAGTCGCATTGTCTGGAAGATTGGATGTAATCAGTTCCCTTAGCTGGTACGATAGGCTCCGAGGTAACGGTCATGAACACCCGAAAGAACTACGCCGACATGTTAGATCCAGAGAAGGCAGCCTTTGTGTCCGCAGTGCTGGCGTTGAAAAACAAAGTGGATAGCGTTTTGAAACCTGGCAAGATGAAGCGCTACGACGACTTTGTCCAGATTCACAAAAACGCGATGATGGGGCCGGACATGTTCATGCCGATGCCCCACGGCGGCCCGCTGTTTTTTCCATGGCACCGTGTGGTGGTGCGGCAGTTTGAGCTCGCGCTACAGTCGGCGGCTGGCGATACCAATATTGCCGTCCCCTACTGGGACTGGGAGCTCTCCGGAAAGAATAATCCGTTTACCGATGACTTTATGGGCGGAGACGGAGATGGTGCGCAGGGTCATCGCGTCGTGTCGGGCCCCTTTGCCTATGTGAACAAGAAGTTCAAGATTCGTGTCTGGGACGGAACTTCGGGAAATGCCGGGCTGTTGAGAGAATTCGGAACAGACCCGACCGCGTATCTTCCGACGCCGACACAAGTGGCATCGGCACTCACGAAAACACCTTATTCGCCCGGGCCCAACAGTTGGGAAAGGACTTGCGAAGGTGGATTGCACAACCCTGTGCACCGCTGGATCGGAGGCAACATGGGAGATGCCACTTCTCCGAACGACCCGGTTTTCTTCTTACACCACTGTTACATCGACCTGCTGTGGGAAAACTGGAGGAAGCAACATCCCACAAGCGAGCCCTACCTGCCGGTCTCCGGCTCGCCAAGCTATGATTTGGCATCAGTGCTGGTCTTCAGCAAGGCGGGCACGCCGGCGCCGTGGGCGGGCTCGTGGAAAGTGCAGGATACGCTGGACACGACCAGCCTCGGGTATGTCTACGCCTAACCCGATAGACGACGGCCTCGGCCCTCCGAATATCGGCACGCCTGCAAAACCATTACTCCGCCCTAGGCCTAACCATGCGCTGTAGCGTTCTTGGAGCCTAATCGACGTGAGCCATAAGTCTCGTTCGAGGAAGCAGCCGGCGGGCAACCGAGCCTAGGCGCGAGACTGAATCTTGCAAACTCTACCCGCAACGGCGCGCGACCCCTGGCCGCGCTCTTACCCACCGCACTCTACCGATCTCCGGCTTGTGTTTCGGGATCGAGCAATTCCGTCAGCTGCTCCGCGGTCAGCCCGCTCTTGGCGATAGCCACCTCGCGGATCGTCCGCCCGGTTTCGTAGGCTTCCTTGGCCAGCGCCGCCGCTTTCTCATATCCAATCACCGGTGCAAGCGCCGTCGCCATAGCAAGCGATTGTTCCACGAACGACGTAGCACGGGCCGCACCCGCCGTAAGGCCCCGCAAGCAATGCTGATCGAAATTCCTGGACACCGAAGCCAGCAGATGGATGGACTCCAGCAGATCGTAGGCAATCAGCGGCATCATCGTATTCAGCTCGAAGTTTCCCGCCGCCGCGGACCAGGCGATGACCGCGTCATATCCGATCACCTGTGCGCATGCCATCAACACACTCTCGGCGATCACCGGATTCACCTTGCCTGGCATGATGCTCGATCCAGGCTGCATCGCCGGAAGTTTCAATTCGCCCAGACCGCAGCGCGGTCCGGAACCCAACCATCGAATGTCGTTCGCAATCTTCGTCAACCCCACGGCGTAAGACTTCAAAGCGCCGCTCAAGAAACACACGGCGTCCTTGGAAGCCTGCGCTTCAAAGTGATTTCCCGCCTCAACAAACGGCAGCTCGGTTTTCGCATTAATCAGCTCGATCGTCTTCGCAGTGAAACCCGGCAGAGCGTTCAGGCCCGTGCCCACCGCGGTGCCGCCAAGAGCCACCTCGTAGATGCCCGGCAGAGCCGATTGAATCCGTTCCATTGCAGCGCGAACCTGCGCCGCGTATCCGCTGAACTCCTGACCGAGCCGCATGGGCACCGCGTCTTGCAGGTGCGTACGGCCGATCTTGATAATGCCGGAAAATTCCACCGTCTTCGTTCGCAGCACATCGTGCAGCCCCTGCATCGCCGGAAGCAGTTCGCGATGAATCTGCTCCGCTGCCGCGATGTGCATTGCCGAAGGAATTACGTCGTTGCTCGATTGGCCGCGATTCACATCGTCGTTGGGATGCGCATTGGCAAGGTGCGCGATCACCTCGTTGGCGTTCATGTTGGTCGAAGTGCCACTTCCTGTTTGGAACACATCCACCACAAAGTGTTCGTCGAATTCTCCGGCCGCTACACGCCCGGCTGCCGTGCAGATTCGACGTGCCACGGATGCATCCAGATAGCCAAGCTCCTCGTTGGCGCGCGCGGCAGCAGCTTTTATCAATCCCAGCGCGCGAATAAATGGCCGCTGCAAGCGTTGTGAGCTAATGGGGAAGTTCTCCACGGCCCGCTGCGTTTGCGCTCCGTAGAGCGCATCCAACGGGATCTTCATTTCTCCCATGCTGTCGTGCTCGGTTCTATACGGGCCGGACATATGGTCACCTCAACCCAGCAATTCAAGATACCGCGCCACGGCATCGATACCCCGATAGAAATTGGGCAGAAACAACTTCTCATTCGGCGAGTGCAGATTGTCGTCCGGCAGGCCGAAGCCCATCATCACGCTGGGAACTCCCAGGTGCCGGTCAAACAGGCCAACGATTGGAATCGATCCGCCGGAGCGGGTGTAAACCGTTTCATTGCCAAACACCTCCGTCATCGCCGTGGCCGCCATGCGGATGAATCGGTTATCGGTCGAGACCAGTGACGGCGCGGCCGAATGAAGCATTCTGAACTCAGCGGTCACCCCTCGGGGACAGACGTTCTGCAACGCGGCTTCGAGC
>JANXXV010000253.1 GCA_025350445.1 Bryobacteraceae bacterium
GGCGGGCTGGACGTCGAAGGCTACGCCAAGCTTTTTTGCTCTCGCTATGGCGCGGGCATCGGGGAAGTTGCCGTGGGTCACCGTGAACCTCCG
This sequence comes from Bryobacteraceae bacterium, assembly GCA_025350445.1. Next base: position 94 of record JANXXV010000253.1, read on the forward strand.
CCCCATAATGGGCTGCTCTTTGTCGGCAGCCTCATACGCGTCCAGCAGCAGGTCCGTGGCTCCGCCGCCCGTCGTGTGCGCGGTCATTTGCCACCCTAACCTGTTTGCCGTGCGCGCCATCTCCACCAAATTCGCCGCCGGCACAGAAAGCACGCCGCGATAGTCCGGATCGTCGTATCCGTACACTTCGGTGTGCGTGCCATAGGGTTCCCGCAGATAGGCTGTACCCAGAAGAATGCCGCCGTCGGCAACTACTTTGATCGCACCCACGCGGACCCACTCGTCGCCAAACCCGGTGACGAACGGGATGGCTTCCATGGTCCGCGTCATCTCTTTTGGATCGCCCGTTCCGTCAATCAGATAGGTCAGGCTGCTGCGCACCGTAATCCCGCCGCGCTTCTGCAATTCCTGATAGACACGGAATCCTTCGGCCGTCAGTCCGCGGTCCACAGTGCTGGTGATACCCACGGCATTGTAGGCGGCCTGCATGCTTTGCAGCGCCTTCACCTGATCTGCCACGCTTGCCACAGCAGCTGGCTTCAGTGAACTCCAAAGCTGCGCCGCGCCCAGGATCAAACCGTTAGGCTCGCCGGCGCTGTCTTTCTGAATTCGTCCGTTCTTCGGTTGTGGAGTATCCCGGCTGATACCCATTTTCGCCAGCGCCGCCGAACTCAAAACGGCGTTATACCCGGTGTCGAGCAAGACCATGCGGCCCGGAGCCGCCTTGTCCAAGTCCTGGCGGGTAGGGTACCGCCGGTCCGCAAGCCTGCTGGCATAGACCTTTGGTACGTAGATCGTCTGGTCCTTTTTGGAGGATCGGGCTAGCCTCGTGACGTAAGACTGCACGTCCGCAACGGTACGAAATGTTGGGATCGCGCCGTCCTTCTCACTCAACGCGGCAGTGATGGGATGCGTGTGGCTGTCCATCAGGCCCGGCAATACGGTGCGCCCTTTCAGATCCACCATTTTTGTAGCCGGCCCTGCGGTCTTCTTCAAACTCGCCGTTGAACCCACCGCCAGAAAGCGACCGTTCTTCACAGCAAAAGCTTCCGCCGCCGCCACGCTTCCCGCGGTGATCACTTTGCCGTTATAGTAGATGCATTCGGGCGTCTCGTTCCCCACTAATCGCGCCGCGAGTAAGACGAACAGACTAGCTGTTACCATCTTCATAAGATCTCACAAAGGAGCGCGGCCATTGAGTTTCCAAGCGTCAGTGCGGCAGGTGGATTCAGTATCCATCATCGACTTCAGTGGTCGTATCACGCTCGGTGACGAATCGGAGCTGCTGCGCGAAACGCTCAATCGAGAGGTGGAGCGCGGGCATAAGAAGTTGCTGATCAACTTGCAGGAAGTGACCTATTGCGATAGCGCCGGCCTGGGCGAACTGGTGGGTTGCTTTACCACCGTCAGCCGCCGCGGAGGCGCCCTCAAGCTGCTCTACGTGCCAAAGAAAATTCGCGACATCCTGCAGGTCACCCGCCTGGATGGATTGTTCGAGATTTGTTCGGATGAAGCCGCTGCGGTGAAGAGTTTTGGAATCACGAATCCCAGCGTGATGTCGAAAATACTCGGGCACTTTCGCCATCCCTAGTACCTCTTTGGTCCTAATCCTTTTCTTGGTACCGCGAGTACGGCAAGTCTATTGGAATTGAATACGCGCCGGGAGATGATCCCAATTGCATGATGCGCATATTCATCTTCTTATTGATAGCGATCCCCGCCGCCACAGCCGCGGAAAACAGCCAGTTTGTGAACCGCGCGTTTGCCCACGCTGCGCAGTCTTTGAAACTGGCGGAGAACGGCGATGCGGTGGCGCAGTACGAGTTTGCGCTGATGTGCGAGAGAGGCGAAGGCCTCCCGCGGAATCACAGCGAAGCAGTAAAGTGGTTCCGCTCCTCGGCCTCCAGGGACTACGCTCCGGCACAACTGTTTCTCGGACTGATCTACGCCTCCGGAAAAGGAGTTTCGCAGGACTACCGCCAGGCGCTGCTCTGGTTGCACCTTGCGGCGGAGCAGGACGACACGACTGCGCAGTTCTATTTGGGTGGCTTGTACTTCAGCAGCTCGGCTCTGCCACAGGATTATGCGCAGGCGTATAAGTGGTTCACGCTGGCGGGCAGGGCCGACCCGTCGCGATCCAAAACGCTGGAGGTTCTGGCTGAGAAAATGACACCCGCTCAGTTGATGGATGCGCAGGCGCAGATTAGAAACTGGAAACCCCGCCGGCCTCGATAACTCTGCCTGTTAGACCCGATCCGCAGCCCGGCGCCGAATGGTGTGCTCCGCTAGTGTAGTGTCCAAGAAATAGCTGGACAGGCCAAGTCGTATCTCACCCGAGGGGCTCACCCCAAAATCCGCGTTTATCGGCGTCCATCCGCGGCCAATAATTATGCGCCGCCCAGTATTAGCTCCCGATCGACGCCGGTTAACGCAGATTTTGCGCGGAACCGCAATATTCGATCTGTCCAGCTATTTCTTGGACACTCCGCTAGAATGCGGTCCCATGATTTTCCTTCCGAAGTCAACCTTCGCTTGCGTGTTGGTCGGCGCGGCTCCTTGCGCATTCGCTTCGTGCGGGTGAACGGCCCCAACTCAGAACCGCTAGACATGAACCCGGCCACCCGATCCCCCAAGTTTCGAGCAGACAACTAACGCTTCCCAAACGAACCGGTTCTACGGCTGCGCCAACGATCCGTCCTACTTCGATCACGGCCGTTAACCGCCCTCCGCCAAGCACTAACGGAACGGAAAGCCTACCCTCACACACCCAAGGCCCGATAGTAGACCAAAACTTTCTAAAACAAGCGCTGGCCAGCAACGAAGTTTCTTATCCCATTCATCCCATTTATCCCAGCTATATAAGTCTTGCCGATTCAAGAATCTTGCACTTGAATCTCCCCTGTCTTCAACAGCTCCATCCCAAGAATCACCGAAGGCCCTGGACAGCCCATGGATGATGGAATCGGAAAGCGCAGACATCTGACCCGAAGCCGCACCAGCGTCCGTGTGGCATTCTTAATGGAAAAGGGAGATTAACCACCATGGTCTCCGCACGTCAGATGGCAGCCAATCGCCGCAATGCCATCGGCCACGGACTGGCCACCCGCATTCACGTAGTGCTGCCAGGCGAAGACCAGAGCTTCTACAACGAAATCCTCGAATCGCTGCAAACCGAATACGCTTCAGCCACCGCTCAGGAAGAGATGGCCGTTCACCACATCTCACAAAACTTCTGGCGTCTAATCCGTGCCCGTAACATGGAAAGTGGGAGTTTCAAATTGAGCCTCGAAAACGTCTGTAAAGAATTCGGCGCCGGCACCTCGGCATCCGGCGACCTGCTCCGCAGCGCCAACCTGGCCGTGGCCTTAGCCAACAACGAAGAATTCTTCTCCCAAGTGAACCGCTGCGAAACCGCAGCCGGGCGCTCCTACTACCGCGCAATCCGCGAACCCCAGAAACCCCAGAAATCCGAACTGAGCCGTGAGCGTAAGCAACCGGTAGCGCCAGCCCAGGTACAGGAATCCGCCTCCGTCCCGGAAATTCGTTCTGTTCCGCAATCGGAACCAACTCCGCCTCCAGCCACCGAAATTCGTTCTGTTCCGCAATACAGGCAAGCGGACCTTGAAAAAGCCAGCCTGACAATGCCGCCTAAGGAGCTAAACGCCTTCATCGATTGGCTAATAGCGCCCCCAACCCGGACAAATTGTGCTTAGACCTACTGGCCGCAAAGGGTTCGCCGCTATCCTGCTGGTCTGTTGCGCAAGTGTAGGCGCCTTCACCTCGCCCTCAAACGATTTTCACTTTTCAATTCTGGGAGATCGCACCGGCGGGGCCGCTCCCGGAGTCTATGAACGCATCTGCCACGAGGTGGAAGCCCTGCATCCGGCGTTCGTCATCAATGCCGGAGATACCATAGAGGGTGGCGACGATTCCCGCGCCGAACAGGAATGGCTTGCACTCCGTCCGCTCTGGGGCCGCGCTGCAATCTACTTCACACCCGGGAACCACGACGTTTTCTCCGATGCGTCCCGCAAGATCTACGAACAACAAACCAAGCGGCCCGCCTTCTACAGCTTCGACTATCAACAGGCGCATTTCACCGTGCTGGACAACTCACGCAGCGATGAACTTTCCGAATCGCAACTGGAGTTCCTGCGGGGCGATCTGGAGAAGAACAAGGGGAAATTTCCAAAATTCATCTTCTTCCACCGTCCGTATTGGATTCCCTACATTATGTTCAAGAGCAGTGATTTTCCGCTCCATCGGATCGCCACAAAATACGGCGTCTGCTGCGTGATTAACGGGCACATGCACCAGTTCATGCACATGTCGCAGGATGGCATTGCCTACATGGTGGTGGGCAGTTCCGGCGGTTCCCTCGGACGCGGACTGAAGGCGGGGCAGGGCTTCCGCGAAGGTTGGTTCTTTCAGCACATCTCCGCAAAAGTGACGGGAGCGAATGTGCAATTTACTGTTAAGGAACTCGACAGCCCCCAAGCCCCGGGCCGTTCATTCCACGCGGAAGAGTGGGGCCGCTAGGCCTTCCACTTATAGAAATAGAACAACAGCGGCGTCTTTCCCGTGTTCACGATTCCATGTGATTTGCCGGCCGCCGAGTACATCATTGATCCCGGACCCACCTTCGTGGTCTTTCCGTCGATCACAATTTCGCCCGTGCCTTCGGTAATCACCATGAACTCTTCTTCCGGGTGTTGATGCGGCGCGTGCGGCGTCATCCCGGGCTTTAGCCGCAGGCTGCCCGCCGTCATCGCCTTCAACTGGTCAGTCGGTCCATCGTAGTAGATCCGCAGATCGCCAAATGTTTCTTTGGTCAGCTTCGCTTTGGCTTCGTCCGTTGTCCCGTTCGGCAGCTTTGAGCCGCCCGCCGCGAACATCGGCAGCGCGCTCAATCCGGCCAACTGCAATACTTGCCGTCGTTTCATTTCGTCTCCAATTTGTGCAGCACCGCAATCAATACTTTGCCCATCACGTCAAAGCTCGCGGCACTCAATTTATCTAATGTATCCTGCTCATTATGCCAGTAGGAATGGTTCGGTCCGTAGTCGAAATCAATCAGGTCGATGGCGTTCACGCCCAACCGGACGAATGGCATATGGTCGTCGGCAATTGGCTGCATGTTGCGCGGAAACTGTTTCGCATAACCCAGATCCGCGGCCGTGTCCCACACCAGTTTCCGCAACCCCTCGGCTGAATTCACTTCATTCACCAAGCCCAGATCGCGGTCGCCAATCATATCCACGTTGATCAACGCCTTGATCTTCCCCAAGGTTCCATCGGCGGCCCACTTCCCGGCCAGGTGACGGCTGCCATAGACGCTATCGGTCTCCGTCCAATCGACAAACGCCTCTTCCCCATCGAACCAGACCAGGTATATGTCGTCTTTGCGCGGCTTCTTCGCCAGCACCCGCGCCAGCTCCATAAGCAGTCCGGTGGACGAGCCTCCGTCATTGGCGCCCACAAACGAAATCAGCGGCATGAGTTTCGTATCGAAATGCCCTGTAACCACCACCGCCTTGCCCGAAGAACCCGGCAATCTGGCGATGATGTTCTTCATTGGCTTCGGGCCCAGCGGCGTATCGGCGACAAAGGAATCCTGCTGAAGGTTCCAACCGAAGCCGCGCACCTGCGACTCGATGTAAGTCTGCAATTTCCGGTTCGCTTCCGAGGCCGCCGGCCGGGGACCGAATGCGACCGCCTTGGCGGTGAACTCCAGCGCCGACGCGCCGCTGAAATCCGCGGCTGCGACCACGACTGCGGTCCAAAGTAATAACCCTGCTATTTTCGAGCCGTACACACATACCCCAAAGTGAAATTACGCCGCTGGTCAAGACCGTCAAACAGCGGCAGCAGCAACGCCGGTGGAACCAGCACCACGGCCGCCGGAATCAGCCAGATGCCCGGGAAGAATTGAAGCCCGTTCAACAGACGGCGGGAGAGCAGCCGGAAGAAGCCTCCTACCGGTTCTATCACCAATCCGCTGAATCCCGCGCTCTTCAGCAGGTATTCCATGCCGAAGCGCGTGTAGCGGAAATAGTCGTGCGGTTGTTGATGCTCTTCCCATTCATGTGGAGTCACCAGCAGAATCAAGCCGCCCGGTTTCAAGGTCCGATACAACTCCCTCACCACCGCCGCCGGTTCGCGGACGTGTTCCAGCGTGACGATGTTGATAGAGGCATCGAAGGCATTATCCGGAAAGGGAAGCCGCTCCAGATCGGCGAGCGCATCCAGTCCGTCGTAGTTCCAGTCCGTATCGCCAATTCCCAAATCGACTCCGGTGTAACGCTGCCTGGCGAACGCGGCGGCGAACTTGCCCTCCCCGGCACCGGCGTCAAGCACGCGGGCGCCGTCGGCCAGCGCCACGGAAAACCGGGAAACGGCGTCGTCGATGGTGGCCTCAAAGTGCAGAATGTAGCGTCGTAAAAACGCTGGAAGCCGCTGTTGCAACCGCGAATAAGTCACCGTTTCTTCCGCGCCTCTATCATAACCGTGGACCCGGCGCGGCAGGCGGCCTCCAGAATTGTAAACGGCAATGCGGCCAGCACCAGGCCGAGGTACAAAACATCTTTCCAAATCCTGGTGTTTCCCGTCTCGTTTACCTTTCTGACGCGCCTGGCCATCGGGTCGAGTGAAGGCGCAAGGCTGCTGGCGAGGCCCGCGGGATTGTCCCGCAGGGAGAAATACTTGTGACGCAAGACTTCGAATCCGCAGTGATCGAGGAGCGAATCCATGTCCTCTGTCCGGAAGTTTACCAGGTGGCGGGGTACGTCGATTCCATTCCAGCTTTCCCCGAGAAGAAGAAACTGCCAGCAGGCCGCGTTCGGAACCTGAATCACCAGCCGCCCATTCGGCTGCAATAGTGCATGCGCCGCCTGCAGGTAGGAAGCAGGGTCGTAGAGATGCTCCAGTACGTGGAACATGGTGATTCCGGCGAAACTGGATGCCGGCAGCGGCGCAGTGGATAACGTGCCGCAGACCACGGGAACGGCGTTTCTGTGCCAGGCGATGCTAGCCGCTTCGATAGAAAAGTCGAGCCCCATCACGCGGAACCCGCGTTCCCCAAGCATTCGCGAGAACAGGCCGCCTCCGCATCCCACGTCCAGCACGGGCCCGGTCTCCTGACATTCCAGCAGCGCGCGGCGAACGAAATGGACGTGATCGCGCAGGACGAAGCGGCGGTAGAGGTCCTCCAGGCGGTCGGCCGTTGCCTCCTCCGCCGAATACCAGTAATTGCCGGGATAGTAGGTCTTCAGTTCGTCCGGACTTGGCCAAGGGAACAGGCGAATCAGCGAGCAGCCGAGGCATTCCACTACCACAAAGCTTTTGTCCGTGGTCCTATAAAGGCGGTCGCCGGCGCGGAATAGACTCCGCGTTTGCCGGCTTCCGCAGGCTGGACAGGACTCGCCGTCTGGGGTCTCGATCAAATTGCTTGTTCCATCAATTCTTTGAGTGAAATGCGATACTGCATAAGAAGTTGGCGGATCTGGCGGTTACTCAATTTACGCAAGTGCCCGATGCTACGCCGCTTCTGAATTGTAAGCGGGATCATGGTCAACGCCTCTATGTTTCCCCGAAAGACAGCCCAGGCAGCCCGAGCTTTGCCGGCCGCGCCTGGAAATTTGCCCACTTCCCCTTTACCGCGGACCGCCGCCCAAAGCCCTGCCCCCAACCGCAATAAGAAGTAAAAGAAGTTCAGGTAGAGCAGGCGCGGCGGAAAATGCTTAACTGCAAGCAGTACACGATTTCTTTCGATCAGTTCCAACCTGCGGCTGGATAAGATTCCAAGAGTGGCGCCGCGGTGGTGCCGGACTACGGCGCCGGGAATGTACAGGCACCCCCAGCCGGCGATCCTCGCTCTCATTCCTAACTCCGCATCGTCGCCGTAAGCAAATAGATCCTCGTCAAATCCACCAATCTGATCGAGCATTGACTTCCGATACATGGCCGCGCAACCATCGGGCCAGAGCACTTCTTCCAGTTTGTCGAATTGGCCGTGATCGACCTGACCGGCGCCGCGGCCGCGGTTCTGGCCGTCGAAATAGATCAAGTGTCCAACTTTATCAATCCGCCGCGGATCCTCGTAGACCAGAATCT